>CAZIXH010000405.1:0-7971 GCA_964543055.1 uncultured bacterium | reverse complement strand
TCCCCACCCTGGCCCTGTTCGGCGAAAAAGACGGTGTGATCCGGCAAGAACAGCTCGCGGCCAGTCAGAACAAATTTCCGCAGAACACTGAAAAGCAAACCATTCCGGGCCTGAACCACGCAGGGTTTGGTTCGTACGGCCCCCAGCGCGGCGACAACCCTGCCAGCATCACCCCTGAGGCGGGCTGGGAAGAGATTGCGACCAGAACCCGGGCCTTCCTGGACCGGGCCCTGAGCCGACCTTGAGCTCTACTGCCCCCCAAACCGGCGCCCGGCGATGAAGCGGTCCACCCAGCGGTCGGGCAAGAGACGCGCCAGAAGGGCCCCGGCTTTGGCATCCCGCCCCACCACATAGCGGGTTTTGGGGCGGGCCGAGACCAGGGCGTGTTCCACCACTTTAGCCACTTCGTTGGGGTGCAGGCCTCTGCCGTCCTGGCCCCGGATATAGCGCAGGATGCCGTCAATAGCACCACCGTAGAGCTGGGTGGCCTCAGCAGAAAGCTGCTCTTTGAGCGCCTCGCCCCAGGCGATTCCCTTACGCCAGATGGGCGTCTGGATATTGCCGGGCTCGATGATGGACACTTCGATACCCCAGGGTGCCAGTTCCCGCCTGAGGGCGTCGCCAATGGCCTCGAGGGCAAACTTCGAGGCCGCATACGGCCCCATCAGGGGCGCCGCTACCCGCCCGCTGATGGAGCTCATCAGCACCACCCGCCCCCTGGCCTCCCGCAGCAGGGGCAAACAGGCCTGGGTGACGGCCACCTGTCCGACCACATTGACCTCGAGTACCCGCCGGAGCTCCTGCAACGGCACAAACTCGAGCGGCCCCGCCACCGCAATCCCGGCATTGTTCACCAGGCCCTCGAGCTTTGGTGATTGGGTGAGGACAAACTGAACCGCCTTGCGAATAGAGGCTTCGTCTGCCACATCTAGCAGAACCGGCGTCAGGTGACCTTTTGACTTTTGCTGCAGGGCTTCGGCATCGGTGCTTTTGCGTACCCCGGCAAAAACCCGGTAGCCCCGATCCTGCAGCCACAGCGCACAGGCCTCCCCGATGCCGGTTGAGGCGCCGGTAATCAGCACGGTTTTCACCATTCCACCCTTTCCAGCACCACCACGGCCAGGGCGTAGTGCTTCTCGTGCGAAAGCGAGAGGTGCGCCCTGAGGGAGCCCCCTTGCAGTTGGGCCAGGAGGTCGGGTGCAAAGCGCAACGCGGGCCTTTTCCCTGCCATCTCCACCCAGACCTCGAGCCAGCCAAAAGACTCCGGCCAGCACTTCTGAAAGGCTTCCTTGGCCGCAAAGCGAGCCGCCAGCGAAGGAACCGGGTCGGCCTTGGCCAGACAGTAGGCGATTTCGGGAGGGGCGAAGTGGCGCTCCAAAAACCGCTCGGGATGCCGCTCCCAGACCCGGCGCAGGCGCTCTAGCTCTACGATGTCGGTACCAATAGCCACGATGGACATCGGTTAGCATTGTAAGCGTTGTGCTGCCCAAAGCCTTCCTGTCCCGCATGGCCGACCTGCTCGGCGAGGATTTTCCCCGCTTCCTGCAAGCCCTCACGGGCGCCGACCGCAGCTATGGCCTGCGGGTGAATACCCTCAAGCTAACCCCCGAACAGCTTTTACAGATAAGCCCCTGGCCGTTGGAGCCTGTTCCCTGGTCGCCCGAGGGCTTCTATTACCCCGCCGAGGCCCGCCCCGGCCCGCACCCGTATTACTACGCCGGCCTCTACTACATCCAGGAGCCCTCGGCCCAGGCCGTGGGGGTGCTGGCCGACCCCCAGCCAGGTGAGCGCGTGCTGGACCTGGCCGCCGCCCCCGGCGGCAAAACCACCCACCTGGCCGCCCGCATGCAGGGCCAGGGGCTTCTGGTGTCCAACGAAATTGATAGCAGCCGTGTCCGAGGGCTCCTGGAAAACGTGGAGCGCTGGGGAGCCCGTCTGGCGGTGGTCTCGGCGTCTGTCGAAAAACTGGCAGAGCAGTGGGGCGCCTATTTCGACAAGGTGGTGCTGGATGCGCCCTGCTCGGGCGAGGGAATGTTCCGCAAAGACCCCGAGGTGGTGCGCCACTGGGGGCCAGGGGCCCCGGCGCGGGCCGCGCGGGTGCAAAAAAGCCTGCTCGCCGCCGCCGGAGACCTGGTGCGCCCGGGGGGCGTGCTGGTCTACTCCACCTGCACCTTTGCCCCCGAGGAAAACGAGCAGGTGATTGCGGAATTCCTGCGCAGTTCGGGCTGGGCCCTCGAGGAAGCCCGCATCCACCCCTCCTTTGCACCGGGGGTTCCGGTCTGGGGCGATGGCAACCCTGCCCTGGCTAAAACCGCCCGGCTGTGGCCCCACCTTTTGCGGGGCGAGGGGCATTTTCTGGCCAGGCTCCGCAAAACCGAGGGCCATGAAAGCAACCCCGCGCTCGAGCGCGTCGCCCCCCTGTCCCGCGAGACACGGGCGCTATGGCAAGCCTGGAGTGAGGAACATTTGCGCGTGAACCTTGCGGGGGAAATCCTCGAGCGCTCTGGTCACCTCTACCTGCTGCCGCCAGGGCTGCCCAGCCTGGCGAGCATCAAAGCCCCTGCGCCGGGGCTCTACCTGGGGGAAGCACGGGTGGGTCAGCGCAAGGATTCAGGGCGGTTCTTGCCCGGAAAGCCCCTGGCACACTTTCTGAAACCCACCCAGGTCAGGAACCAGTTGGTCTTGCCCGCAGACGACCCCCGGGCCTTCCAGTTTGCCCTGGGTCAACCCATTCAAGCCGAAGGCCCGGAGGGTTGGCAATTGGTTGGGCTCCAGACGGGTGTGGGGGATTTTAGCCTGGGCTGGGGAAAACAAAAGGGCGGTATCCTGCGCCCAGGAAAAACGGGGTTGTGAGCCCGACCTATCGCTCAAACCGATACTCCATCGCCTTGCTGCTTGGTGCAACCTCGATCTTGTGGATCACCAGGCCGGGGTTTCAGCTCACCTACCCGCAGGGTTCGATGAAGACCGTACGTCGGTACGGGATGTTGGCTGCGTCTATCGCCGTGACGTTGCGTTATCTGGTCGCACTGTTCATCGTGCTGTCCAGCAGCGACGGTTTCAGGTAATGCATCGGTAACCTGGTAGGGGTTAACTCAAGCTGGAGAATGTCCTGCACCTGGCAGGGAAGGGGGTGTCATGATTCCGCTGCTGCGTCTAGCCTGGCGCAATCTCTGGCGACATAAGACCCGTACCCTGTTGCTGATTCTGGTGGTGGCCTATGCCACCTTTATGATCGCCTTTTTGTGGAGCTTCAACAACGGAGCCAATGATGGCGTGGTGCGGGCCAATGCCCACTACATCACCGCCCCTGTACAGGTCTCGAGCCGCGCCTGGGCCGACGACCCCGATCCGATACATGCCTTACCCAGCCTGGATTTCCTCAAGTCTTTGCAATCCCTTCCGCAGGTGGGTGCCATCACCCTTAGGCTGGACTTCCCTGCGCTGATCCGCTCGGCTTACGCCTCCGAAGGGGCGCTGGTGCGCGGGGTTGACCCCAGGACCGAGGGAGCCGTGAGCAAAGTGCCTCAGGGCGTCGCGCAGGGCCGCTGGTTGCAAGGCCAGGGTGAGGCCGTGCTGGGCTACAAGCTGGCCGAGCGCCTGGACGTGCGGCTGGGCGAACGCATCGTACTGGACACTGCTGCCTTGGCCGGGCCGCAGGCCGCCGGGCTGCGGGTAGTAGGACTGTTGAAGGTCTACATGCCCGCCCTCGACGAAGGCGCGGTATTCGTCGCGCTGGATCAGGCTCGGGAATTAACCGGGGTCAAGACTGCCACCTCGGTCGCGCTAGCAGCCCCCTGGGGTCGCGAGGCCGCTGTGGCGGGGGCCATCCAGAAAGTTCTGCCACAGGAATTACAGGCCAGCGGGATCTGGGACTTGCTGGGGGCCATCAAGGCCGACATCCAGCTCGAGAACCAGTTTATGCCGCTGTTCGGTCTGCTTTTCGGGCTGGTGGGAGCCTTCGCGGTGACCAGCGCAGTGCTGGTAAGCGTGATCGAGCGCACGCGGGAGTTCGGCATCATCTCGGCGCTGGGGCTGCCGCCCCGAGACCTCGCGGCAATGGTGATCCTGGAATCGGTTTTCACCACCGTGCTGGGCTGGGCCATCGGGCTGGTCTTGGCTTATGCGCTGATCGGCTACATGTCCACCCACAACGTGCTGGGCCCGATCATGCGAGAGATTGTCGGGGCCTTCCCGGCAGCAGGATTAACCTCAGAACTCTACACCGACCCCAGCCCGGTCTATGGCCTGTATGCAACCATCACCATCGCACTGGCGGGGGTTTTTGCCGCGCTGATCCCGGCCCGGCGGGTGCTCCGGCTCAAGCCCGCCCAGGCCATGCGAACGGAATGAAGTCGAGGGTCTGGAGTCGAGAGCCAAAGGTGAAAAGGTCAAAGGATGAAAACTAGACACACTCAAACTTGCGACCTTCGACCTTCTCCCAGGAGATGAATATGTGGGCCTTGGCCTGGCGCAACATCTGGCGTCAAAAGAGCCGCAGCCTGATCACGGCAGTGGTGGTGGGCTTCGTGGTGGCCTCCTCGCTGGCCTACTTTGGCCTGCTCGAGGCCTTCAAAAACGGTATGTTCCAGCGTCTCACTGAGAACGCGGGTCATATCTCGGTGCGGGTGCATGGCTACCAGGAGATTCGTGAGTTTGACCGCTTGCTGATTCGGGATGCCGCCCATAAGCAAGCTGCATTGCAAGCGAGTGCTCAGGACGCCGAGGTCAAGGCCGTCCTCGAGGTGCCTGCTCTACTTGCGGGCGAAGTGCGCTCGCGGGGCGTGGGGCTGCTTGGCGAGAACGCCCCACCCAGCCAGCTCCAGCGCTTTAGCGACCAGTACCTGGCCGAGGGCAGGCTGCCCGACCGGGATTCTCTGGAAGAGATTGCCCTCGGGCAAGCCCTGGCCAAAGCCCTTGACGTGAAGCTGGGCAGCACGGTTTACGCCTTTGCACTAGGCACCGAGGGCATGGGTGCGATGGCCTACTGGGTGGTGGGCTTGCTAGACTTACCCGAGCAGTCGCTCGAGGCCCGTTTCGCCTATCTCCCGTTGCCCGCCGCACAGAAGCTGGCTGCCCCCGGAGCCGTTACCGAGTTCCAAATTTACTTGCCCGAGCTACGTCGGCTGGTGGACGAGGTACAGATTGACCCCCTGAAAGCCCGACTTAGTACGGTCTTGGGTGGGGGCCTGTCGGTAGAACACTGGCGTGAGGCCAACCCCTCGATGGCCAGCTACATCAGCATCATCGACCCGGTAATTCTGCTCTTCGATACACTATTCTTCCTGCTGGCCGGGCTTTTGCTGGTCAACACCATCTACCTGGGGCTGATGGAGCGCATCCGCGAGTTCGGCATCATCATTGCGCTGGGAGCCACCCGCTTCCAGGTGATGGGGATGGTGATGGTGGAGAGCCTGGCGCTGGTGTTGAGCGGAGGCTCAGTGGGTTTCGTACTGGGGCTAGCCCTGGTATGGCGCATGAGCAAGGGCTTCTCGCTGCCCAATGCTGAATCCTACGCCGAGTTCGGCACACCCCTGGTGATGTATGGGGCTATCACACCTGAGCAAGTCCTGATCACACTGGCCTTCATCCTGGGCACTGCGATCCTGGCCGCGCTTTGGCCTGCCTGGGTGGCAGGCCGATTGCAACCCATTGAAGCCATGCGGCACGTGGCTTAGGAGATGCTAATGAAACCCATCCTGCGCACCAAGAACCTGACCAAGGTCTACAAGATGGGTCAGGTGGAAACACCCGCTTTGAAAGAGGTGAACCTCGAGGTATTTCCCGGCGAATTCACCGCCATCGTGGGACCGTCGGGCAGTGGCAAGAGTACCCTCTTGCACCTGCTGGGTGGGCTGGACAAGCCCACCTCGGGGGAGGTCTGGCTGCAAGACAAGCGCATTGACCAGCTCAACTCAGTGCAACTGGCAGGCCTGCGGTTGCGGCACCTGGGTTTTGTGTTCCAGGCCTATAACCTGATTCCCGTGCTCACCGCCCTGGAGAACGCAGCGTTCGTACTCGAGCTTCAGGGTATGAGTCGAAAAGAACGCGAACAAAGGGCGATGGCGGCCCTAGGGGAACTGGGTATTGCGGAGCTTGCTAACCGACGTCCCAACCAACTCTCGGGTGGGCAGCAACAGCGGGTGGCGGTGGCCCGTGCCATCGCCGGCGAACCCAAACTTGTTCTGGCAGATGAACCTACTGCCAACCTCGACTCCAAGACTGGCCTGACCCTTATTGAGTTGATGAAGCACCTCAATCAAGCCCATGGGGTGACCTTTTTGTTCTCTACCCACGACCCCCGCCTGCTCGAGCACGTGCGGCGGATTGTACGGCTCGAGGACGGACGCATCGTGGGTGAAGAAACCAGGGTGAACCATGAAGCCAGCCAGCCCCAAAAGTCCCCAACTGCCCCCTGAATCCTGGGTGGCACTGCTGGGTACCGACCCTCGCCCCTGGCTTCTGGAATCGGACGAGCCCACGGCCCGTTGGGTTGTGTTTACTGAGTTGCTCAATGCTCCCGACTCTGTGGTACAAGCTGCCCACAAGGCAGTGCTGGCCGACCTCGGAACCCAGGAATTAATCGCCCGCCTTCCCGATTGGAGTACAGATGCTGGTGCGTCCGGGCACAACAGCCCGCTCTTTGTGCCCAACCTGCTCCAACTCCTGGCCGACATGGGTCTGGGGTGCGGGGATAGCCCTCGAATCGAACGGGTATTGGACTCCATGCTCGAGCACCAGGAAGCCACTGGGCGCTTCCAGGCATTCGGCAAAGCACCGGGCAGCAACCAGCCCTATTGGGGTTCATTGTTTTGCGACACACACGCCATCACCGAGGTCATGGTTCGGTTTGGGCGCACCGATGATCTCAGAGTAAGAGCCGCACTGAATCGCATGGAAGCCGACCTCCGCTCCACCACCCAGGGCACCGCTTGGCCCTGCATCCCCGATCTCGTGACAGGCTTTCGGGGGCCAGGTCGCAAGGCCGATTTCTGCCCGATGGTAACCCTCGAGGCCCTTCGCACCTTTTCGCGCTTACCCGAACCGCAACGGACTCGGGGGCTGGTGGAGGTGGCTCGTGTGCCCCTGCGGGCTTGGCGTGTGCGCGGTAGCGAGAAGCCCTATATGTTTGGTTTCGGGCTGCACTTCAAGACGGTCAAATGGCCTCCCTTCTGGTTCGACCTGCATTGGATGCTGGATACCCTGAGCCGCTTTCCCGAGTTGTGGCGAGGGAAAAATGCCCTACTCGAGGATCGTCGCGCTCTGGCCGAGATGGTGGCTTGCCTGATCGCCTACAACTTCGATCCGGGGGGTAGAGTCACACCGCACTCCTGCTACAAGGGGTTTGAGCAGTTTTCCTTCGGCCAGAAAAAGCAGCCCTCCCCCTTCGCAACCGCTCGACTGGCTGCAGTGTTGCGGCGCTTTAGCGACCTCACCGACGAGATACGGGCAGTCGATGTGGATCGGCTCGAGAGTTCCAGCGGTGGCACCGGAAGACCCTTGCCCCCCAAGCGAGCAGCCCGATGAGGAGGGCACCCTGGTCAAGATTGAGATGCATACCAGGAACGAGTGGCCATACTCACCTCGAAGAAGTTAGTCCAGGCCGCTTGAATGACTCTGCCAAAGATCATCCCCGCGCTGCACCCAGGTGTGGCGCAGAACACACTTCGTGTGTGCTCCAGAGGAACCATGCGCTCTGCGACGGGTCAGAGCCCATACACCCTGGGCACGATCCCTGTCAGGACGGGCAGCGCCGGTGTACCAGAGTGCTCTTGCTTCAAGCGAAGAAGGGCTGGTGAGCTATTCTTCCTCAAGCTCGAGCCGCTTCAATAGCTCCTTGAGCTGCGCTTTTTGCTGACCCTCTTCCATCCCGTCGGCCAGTTTTTCAATGGCCAGGCGCACCACCTCCGACTTGGAAACCAGTTGCTCGGGGCTGGATAGCTCGTAGGCCAGCTTGGTCAGGAGTGCGTC
>CAZIXH010000404.1:0-8503 GCA_964543055.1 uncultured bacterium | reverse complement strand
CGCGCAGGCAGCGTCAGATGGGTATAAGCGCCTGCTTCGAAGCAGGTTTGGTATTAAGGGCTGGGCAACAGCACTTGCGTTTCCCGGCTGAGAAGGGGTGGGCGCACCCTGGGCTGGGGTTTGAGGGCCAGAATTTCCTGGGCGGCCCGCCGCCCACTGGCATAGGCCCCGTGTACGGTGGCGGCCCAGGCGTTGGAGGCGGTGTGCTCTCCGGCAAAGAACAAGCGCTGGCCTACCGGCTGGGCCAGCACGCTGCGGGCCTTGGAGGCCCCTACACTGGCTTTGCTGTAGGCTCCTAGGGTGAAGGGGTCGTCGCGCCAGTAGGCCAGGCGGGCCTTGCTGGGGGTCAGCTCGGGGCGGCCCAGCGCCTGCCGCAGGGTTTCCAGGGCGTTTCGCAGGGCTTGTGTCTCGGGCAGCGCCAAAAGTTCACGGGCCTTGTCGCCGGTAGCCAGGGCAGTGAGGATCTCGGCCTCTACCCCGTGCCCCCGGGTACTGCTCCACCACTCGTCAGGGTTGGCGCCGGGCACATAAAGCTCCACGATGCCTTCAGGGAAAATGGGCTCCTCGAAGTGAAAGAAGAGCTTGACCGCATCGGTGATGCCGAGCTGCTCCAGGGCGGTGTGCTTATCTTCGGGCAGATCGGGCACGAAGCGTACCCGGCCTGCTTTCAGTACCCCCAGGGGTAGGGTAATCACGGCCTGGTCGGCCTGGAAGACCCGTCCGTCGGTGGTGGTGGCCTTCACGCCAAAGGGGCCCCACGCAATAGTCTCCACCACGGCCCCGAGCCTTATATCCAGCCCGGTGGCTAGCTTTATCGCTAGTCAATCGTAGCCGTCGAGGATGCGATAATCGCCCTCTTCCGCCGATTTGTCGTACAGGAACTCGAGCGCGGCCTGGGCGCTCAAGCGCCTGGGGTTGTCGAAGTCGGAGATGTATTCTTGCAGCTTGTAGGGTACTTTGGGGCCAGTGAGCTGGTTGCGCTCGAGGTACTCGGCCAGCGACTCCTCGCCTCGGGCCTCGGGCCAGTCCACCAGCCGGATGTTGTTATACCCCTTTTGCTGGCAGCCCACCTCGGCAATGGTACACAAGCGGCCATCCGGCAGGCGCACCAGGGTATCTTCCTGCTGGTTGAAGTGGAAGGTACGCAGGCCAAACTGTGCGGGAAGGGGGTAGGTGGGAACCTGGCTGCTGTGGATGAACTCGGCACCAAGTTCGATGGGTACAGCGGCAAAGCTTCTATCGGTATGGATGCGTCCGCCGACGCGATGCTGGGCTTCTAGAACTACAACCTGATGGTTCGCTTTTTGTAGGTCTTGGGCTGCTGCCAGACCGGCAACGCCAGCGCCTATGACGAGCGTTTTCATGGGAACACCTTTTTTTCTACACTTCTTCTGACCTTTCTCCCGAGAATTGTTCTGGATGCTCGGGCATCACCCTGCCGACTTAGTCGCTCCATCGCACGGTGGCATACCGTGTGGTGGCAGTTCGTCGTATTGCCTGTTGCGCCTTGCGGCGCGTGGTGTATGCCTTGAGATGGCAAGGCTGCCAGTATTTTGTCGGTCTACCTCCTTATGGGCCTGAATTCCCCCTTGCGGGGTAGTTTCAGTCTAGCCGAGAGGTTCTGTTTGGGATGAAGGATTACCCACAATTGCCCCAAAAACCGTATTTTTTTCGGTGGAAACCAGGCAAAGAAACCGGTCTGAAACAATATATCGCTTTTTTTCACAAGTGAATACTTATGCAAGATAAAACCAGCTATGAGCGATGGCCAGGCTGCGGCGTCCAGAACAGATGGAGATGTGGCAGACAACCCGAGCGGGCCTGCCGGGTTTCATGACTGGCCATGCACAAGCCAGTGTTTTACTGCGGTTTGTATGCACCAACAGATGCGATTGGAAGCGGCAAGCCCAACAGCGCAACAATTTTCTCCAAGCGCTCGCTTTCGCTCAGAAAGCCCAGACCCTTTTTGCGTACCAGCCAGGACTTGAGCGCTCTGCTGTTTTGGGGAACGTCCAGTAAGTTGCAAAGCTGCTCTACGTTGCCATACTCAGCCGAAACGGTTTCGCTGCTGTACGAACAGACCGGGCAGCTCAAATACATCGGATTGGAGTCGTACTGAAAGACCGGCTTTCCTCGGTTGTAAACCCAGAACAGTAGAACGGCATCCTCCAGGTTCACTAGGCCCAGTGCGGTGCAGTCCAGTTTCTGCGAGAGCTCGGCGGTGAGAGCTGCAAAACGTTCTTCCTGAGCGTAAAGATGTTCGAGTGATAGCTCAATCCTGGGGTACACGATCACGGTATCTCCGATAGCCCGAACCTTTGAACGATCCACAACCTGTTCGACAGCCTTTGGCGTAGGGCCCCACAGGGAAATGCTCTGATGGGTCACCTCTTAAGGCTAGACCGCTTTCATTTTTCGGGATTGTGAGAGCAGCTACATCAATGTCCAGTGCGATGGTTTTGTCGTGCGGGATACACCTCCCTTTGTTCAAGCTGATTCGACACCAATCAGCGATGCTCCAACCAAGTCTGATATAAGCACATGGCGATAGCCCTGACCAAAAAAAGCACCCCCAAAGCGGGGGTGCTCTGCTCATGGGTGGAGTCCATCAATCGTCGGCAGCAGAGCCTTTACCGATGAACTTAACTTCGACCTCCTGGTTCCAGTCCTTGCCGTAGACCGCTTTCAGGATGATATAAGTAACCAGCCCGGTAATGATGGGCACGATGAAGACCAGTACCCACAGCAGGGCGTTGGAGAGGTTGAGGTCTACCTTGTACCCGGCCAGGGTGCTCATGATGTAGAACATCAGCATCCCGATCACAAAGCTGGTGCGGAAGGGGTGCTGGCTGGGGAGCTCGAGGTAGCGCTGTTTGTCTTTCGAGTAGTCCAGGAAGGGAATGGCCAACGCCCCCAGAATGATGATGGTGGGCACCAGGATACCGCCCCAGAACTGTGGGCCAAAGGTAGCGCCCAGGAACTCAAAACGCCAGTTGGCGGGAATGATTTGCAGGATTCCGTAAATCCACATGAAGTACCAGTCGGGCTTGACCGCGGGGGTGTTGGCGGTGGGAGGGCCAAAGGCCTCAACCGGGTGGGCCAGGAACGCCCCGGCGATAAAGGTGGTGACTGCTATGTAAACCAGGAACAGAATGCCCATCATGGCCGCTTGCTGGGGGAAAAGCGGCACGCCCACAATCTTGCCCGGCGCAACCTTCTCGGCGTACTTGGGCTGGGTGTGCTTCTGCTTGATCATGATGGCCAGGTGGGCCCCGATCAGCCCAATCAGGGCCAGAGGCAGCCACAGCACATGAATGGGGAAGAGCCGGGGGATGGTCTGGGCGTTGGTGGGCGAGAGCTCGCCGGCAAAGAGAATATCCGACAGAAGCTTACCCACCCAGGGAGCTGCTGCCCCAATCTCGTAGCCGATTTTGGTGGCGGTGAGGGCGTAGTTGTCGAAGGGCAGGGCATAGCCGGTGAAAGCCGTAATGATAGCCAGTACCAGCAGGAACACCCCAATAATCCAGTTCAGCTCACGGGGGTTCTTGTAGGCCCCGGTCAGGTGGATGCGCAGCATGTGCAGGAAAGCCGCCGCAATCATGATGTGGGCCGCCCAGTGGTGCAGCGAGCGCAGCACCGCACCAAACGGCAGCGAGTCAATGTAGAGAATCGAGTAGTAGGCTGCCGGAACTTCCTGTCCGCCGGAGAGCGAGCCCGAGACCGGGCGGATGGAAGGCTCGTAGTTGAGGGTCAGGAAAATACCGGTGAGCACCAGGGTGACAAAGGAAAAGAGGGTGATCTCCCCCAGGAAAAACGAGTGATGCACCGGGAAGGCCTTGCGGAAAGCCTTGGCATAGAGCTTTCCGATAGCCAAGCGATCATCTAGCCACTGATACATGCTTCCTCCCTAGACATCCGCCCCTGGCTTGCCCAGGAACTCGCCCGCCACCACCACCTTGCCCCCTTCGACCTTAATGGGCAGTTGGGGCACGGGTGCGGGCACCGGGCCGCCTATCACTCTGGCCTGATTGTAAATGTCGTATCGGCCACCGTGGCAGGGGCACAGCCAGGTATCGTTTTGCCACTGACTGACGGTGCAGCCGAGGTGTTTGCACACCGCAGAGTAGGCCAGAACCCCTTCCGGAGAGGCATACTGCTTGGTTTCGGGGCTCATTTTGGCCGGGTCGGCCAGAATGACCATGAGGGTATTGGTGATCAAGTCTTTCTTGACCACGTTTTCGGGGCTCTTGGGGAAGGCAATAATGAACGGGATTCGCTCGGCCTGGGCGGCTTTCAGGTCGTCCAGGGTGATTTCCTGCTCGGCCTTGGGGCCGGTTGCAAATACCAGGGTATCCCCAACCGCAACAGGCTCCTTGCTGGGTATTTTTTCCTCGCGGGGTAGCAGGCCTGCACCTACCCACAGGCTCGAGAGTACGGCTGCACCCGCACCGACCCCGATGGCTGCCTGGAGTACAGCCCGCCGCGTGGCGTGGGCCTGCGGGTCTTCGGGGTGGTGCTCGTGGTGATGCGCGGTGGCTTCGTGTTCTGCCATAGTTTAGCTCCTAAAGGGTGAACAATGTTACCAGGGGAAATCGCCCTTCTCGTCCTCGGCCAGGACTTCCTCTTGCATAAAGAATTTTTTGTAGATGGCAATCAAGACCGCCAGGATGAGCATCATTGCGCCAAAAACCCCGGCTTGCAAGGTGGTGGCATTGTAATAGCCAGTCTCGGGGTTATTGGCAAAGACCAGCGTCCGCACAAAGAAGCCCGAAAGCACCACCAGCAGGATGGCGAGCACCACGCCCGCTACCATGGGCAGGCTGCTGGGTTCGGGTTCGTGCTTGCCGGGGCGCAGTTCGGAGCCCTCGAGCCAGTTGCTCATCAGCCCGATGAAGCCGTAGGTGAAGAGCACGATGGCGAAGGCAATCAGTCCGATGTTACCCACGGTGAGGTGAGGCACGACCCCGGCCTCGTGGACGACCCGCATCTGGTTGTTCAGGTAAGCCATCAGAAACAGGGCCGCCGAAAAAACCAGGGCAAAGTAGGGCACTACGGTGTCATTCCGATACATGTCCCCTCCAGGATTTAGCGGGCCGCTTTGAACTCATCGGGTGTCACCCCGCCGAACTTGTTGCTCCAGCTGTTCCTGATGTAGGTGGCAACGGCGGCCAGATCTTCATCGGAAAGCTGGGCGAAAGCCGGCATACCACCCTTGCCCTTGAGCAGGATGTTGATGGTGTAGGCCTTGTCGGCCACGTTTTTGCTGCCGTCCAGGGCGGGGAAGACCCCCGGCAAACCCTTGCCGGTGGCCTGGTGGCAGCCGGCGCAACTGCCGCTGTAAACCTGCTCGCCCTTGGCCTTTAGGGCCTCGTCCACTGGAGCGGCTGCGCCGCCGTGGTCGCCGCCATGCCCACCCGCCTGTGCAGCGGCAGGCGGTTTGGCCACTTCCTCGAGGGTCTTGTTGGTCACACCAGAGGCAGCAAAGAACAGCCAGACCCCACCCAGAATGGCCGCTGTGGCAATGGCCGCTCCCAACCCAGGGAAACGCTCGCGCGTGGGCTTGACCTCGGGGTCGGCGACCCGCAGCGTCACGTCCAGGGTGCCCGAGACTTCCTTGCCTTCCTCGAGGCCCTGCAATAGCACCCCAGGGGTGTTGGCCACCTTGAAAGGAACTTCCTTCACTTCCTTGGCGCCGTTGGTGTAGTGGGTGACCACCCGCAGTAGGTGTTCCCCATCGCTCAACGAGCGGGTGTCGTAGGTTACTTTGAAAGGGGGTTGGGTAAGCACCTGCACGGGCTCGGTGCCACCATCCAGATAGACTTCGATGCGCTCAATTGGCATTGCTCGATTCCTCCTCGCCAGACCTGCTTTGGGGGTCTGGGCACTGTCCCCAAGACTACCAGAAAAAGAGGGGGTCTGACCCCTTGTGAGAAATAGTACGAGTGGTCAACAAGGGCAAATGTCCCAGGGCTTGATGGCGACAATGAAACCTTACTGTGTATAAATAGTAATATAGACTGATTTTCAAAAACAAGAGCTACCGTCAGATGAGGTATCTTGCCATCCACCATGGACGATGGGCCTTATACCAAATACGACCGAACTGTTGCCTTCTCCCCTGGCGGGAGAAGGTGGCGACACCATGCCTGTTCTATTACGAATGTAACGGGATTGCGAGCGACTGTGGCGTTGCCGGATGAGCGAGTCTTGGAAGGCCTCTCGAAAAATCACTATCCTGGTAAAGATGGTGTCTCGCTTATTCGAGTGCTAGTGGTCTGTTAACAAAGTGTTTGGGATGCCTTCAATGAACCCAACTTCTGCACTTGATTGCATGCTGTCATTCCGAGGCGCACGCAGTGCGACGAGGAATCTGGCTCTGCAAAGGGACAGTGATTACAGTGGACTAAAGCACATCAGATTCCTCACTTCGCTTCGCTACGTTCGGAATGACACATAAATTTACTTACCAGACCACTAGCCTGCGGCTTTTTATTTTGGCCTTACGCATTTCCCCGCAACAGGGCCACACTCTGGCGCACACCCTCTGCGCCACCCGTTACCTCGAGGGCCACCGTTCCTGCAAACCCTCCCAGTACCTCCCGCACCCAGGCCCAGTCCACCCCTCCAGACCCACAGGGCAGGTGTTCGTCCCGGCTGCCCTGGTTGTCATGCAGGTGAAAGTGAATCAGGCGGCTGCCCAGCAAGCGGTGGTATTCCTGCGGACCGCCGGGGCCGCGTTGAATGAGGGCATGCCCTACGTCCAGGCAGAAGCCATACTGTGGGTGGGCTTCCAGCAGATCCACCAGCTCGGTGGGTGTTTCTAGCAAATCGGATCTGCTCAGGCCCAGGTTTTCCAGCGCTACCGGCATGGCCAGCTCGAGGCCCTCCAGCGCCTGGTGGACTTGTAGGCGGGCATGAGCTACTGCCTCGGGCAGCCGCAGGGGCACCAGACCGGTGTGCAGTACCCCACAGGCGGCCCCTATCTCGGCCCCAAAGGCGATGGCTCGCTGGGTGCGCTCGAGGGAGAGCCGCTGCACCGGTGGCACCAGCGAGGCGATGTTCCAGTCCACAAAAGGCAGATGCAGGCTGAAGCCCACCCCGGCTGCCCGGCCCATCTCGGCTAGCTCGCGGGCCCCCGGCAGCCGGGGATCCATCTCGTGCTGGTCGTAGGCGATTTCCAGAAACAGGCCCAACGCTGCGGCCAGATCGAAAGACTGGCGGTAGTCCAGGCCGGCGGTGAGGGGACTGAAGCCAAGTTTCATAAAAAAATTGGGTGGATTATACCGTGCAGGCATTGGAGGGATGGCGTTACGGGGTGGGCGCCCCAGGCTTTTATCGCAGCTTGCACAGACGTCGCTAACCATCCAGGTGAACACTGTTCCGTCCAGGACAAGGGATTTTTAGTCCTGGATGGCTCGATACTTGTAAAAAGCACTCCAGTGGGCTTCTTGTGTAGCGTGCGGACGCAATGTGCGTTGCATTAGTGAGAAGCGCAGTATCGGAGATTGCTGTTCGGGGGGCTTCAGAACTCCTCGTCCCACTCCACGATGGTCTCGCTGGTCAGGCCAGGGTTGGGTTTGGCGGCGGTGCTTGCTCCGGCAGTTGCTACGGCTGCGGTTTGAGGAAGGGTGGGGTTGCGGGTGCGCCGCAAGGGGGTACGCTGGTTTTGTAGCAGACCAAATTGGGCGGCGATGCCCCGCAGGCCAATGGTGGCGAAAATAATCACCAAAAACACTGTGAGTCCCCAGAACAACTGCGCTACCAGGTTTTGCTGGATGGAGAGATTGGTGAGGACGCCCAAAAAAGGCAAACGTCCGTAGCGAGAGTCGGACAGAATTGAACCGATGTAGGAGAGCCCTTCCATCATGGCCGGGAGTAGCAGGAAGAAGAAGGCCAGCCCCAGGAAACGCCAGTACATATTGCGCCCCCCAAAGGTGAGGGTTAGCAGGTAAAGCGGAAAGAAGGCCAGCATCCCCGCCAGGATGAACAGAAACGCCCTGGGGATACCCAGGATGGTCTGTAACAGCCAGACCTGCGTGCTGTGAAAGCCGCCCAGGCTTTTCCTTTCCAGGGCCAGGCCGTTCTCGAGCAGCTCTCCCGAGAGCACCGTAAAGTCGCTAGTACGCAGGCCCACCGCATTTTCGGCCAGGGCAAAGACCCGGCTGGTGCGCTGGGCCAGCTCGGGCCGCAGGGCCTCGACCACGGGTTGAATGGCGGTCTTGTAACGGGCGTTGACCTGGGCCAGGGTACGGCGGGCCGCGTCGCTCTGGCCGGTTTCGGCCTGGGCCTGGGCTTCCAGCAAGCGCCCCCGCACCTCGAGCAGGGCCCGCTTCCAGTCGTCAATGCTGTAGATGCCCGCTCCCGAGAGGCTATCGGCGACCTGTTCCACCTTACGACTGTCTTTGATCAGGAAGCGCAGGTCACCCAGCAACTGCTGGTAGGCGTCGTTGGTGGGCAAGGGGGCCGCCGCTTGAACAGGGCGTGGCGCAGGGGCAGGTTTGGG
>CAZIXH010000403.1:0-4772 GCA_964543055.1 uncultured bacterium | reverse complement strand
ACACACAGATGAGCGACTTGGCCTTAGTCGCGGGGGCGCGGGGTTGGTTATAAGAGCCGGGCTCGGCAGGGCAACGCCGGGCGGGGGGTGGGAACTACCCGGGGCTTTTGTGTGTTCACTGGGCTGGTGGTGGTGGGGGCGGGGGCCCTCTACGGTACGGTCAAGGCCCCGCCCGAACTCACGGGGTTTGCGCTGCCCTTTGTGGCCGGTTCTTCGCTTTTGTTTTATTTACTGGTGCAGGATCGGCGCATCTCGAGCTGGGAGGGCATGCTCTTTTTAGTGATGTATGGACTGTTTATCCTCGAGGTCAGCGGCCTGGCCTAGACCTTACCCTGAAGCATCTCCTGAATCTGCCGGGGTGAGGGCACAAACCCGGCCACCAGAACCTCTTCACCCACCACGAGTGCCGGGGTCTGCACCACGCCATAGGCCAGAATTTCCGGGATTTCGGTGATTTTTTGCACCTCGAGGGGTTTGCCCATGCGCTCGAGGGCCTGTTTTACATGGCTCTCCAGCTGGTTGCAGCGCTTGCAACCCGTCCCCAAGACCTTAATGGCGGCGGTGTGTACTGCTTGTGGCATGTTGGTTTCGATGTTCATGGTTACCTCCTACAAAACGGCGTTGAACAAATAGCCGGTCAAAACAATGCCCAGCCCCACCACCAAGATCCAGATCATGATCAGGCGAAGCTTTAGCACCTGCCGTAGCAAAATCATCTCCGGGAGCGAGAGAGCCACCACCGCCATCATGAACGAAAGCAGCGTGCCCATCGGTATACCTTTCTGGTGCAGGACTTCTACCAGGGGCAGAACCCCCGCCGCGTTGGAGTAAAGAGGGATACCCAGCAACACCGCAACAGGCACCGCCAGGGGGTTATCGGCCCCGGCGTAGCGAGCAAACAGTTCAGCCGGAACCCAGCCGTGAATCACTGCCCCCAGCCCGATGCCCAGGAGCAGGTAGGGCCAGATTTTCCCCAGGATATTCTTGACTTCCTCCACCCCCACCGCAAAGCGCTCGTCCCAGCCCATGCCACGCGAGGGGTCAAAGCCGGTGTGGCCTACCCTGGTCTGGTAGACAAAGGGCTCGACGTAGCGCTCGAGGCCCATCCGCCCCAGCACCAGCCCGGCCACCACCGCCAAGGTGAGCCCCGATACCAGATACAAGGCGGCAATCTTCCAGCCAAACAGGGTGTAGAGCAGCACCAGAGCTACCTCGTTGACCATGGGGCTGGCAATCAGAAAAGTCAGGGTGATGCCCAGCGGCACCCCTGCCGAGACAAAGCCGATGAAAGCCGGAACCGCGCTGCAAGAGCAAAAAGGTGTGACTACCCCCAGACCGGCGGCCAGCAGGTTGCCCAGGCCGGTGCGCTTTCCACCTAGCAGTGCTCGAGTGCGCTCCACACTGAAGAAGCTTCGCAGCACCGCCACCGCAAAGATGATAGCTATGAGCAGCAGCAGAATTTTGCTGGTGTCGTAGAGAAAAAAGTGAACGGCCTCTCCCAGGCGGGTATGGGCCTCCAGCCCCAGAAGCTCGTATACCACCCAGTCCCAGAAGGGCAGGATGCTGCGGTACAGGACAACCCAGGCCAGGGCCGCCAGCCCTACCGTCAGCCAGGGGGAGGTTCGCCGTAGCGGTACGCTGTTCATAGCGCCTCACAGGTGCATAGAGTGGAATGGGCCTGGGGTTGGGGAATGGCCTCGCGGAGCTGCTTCAGGGTTGCTCCGTTCAGCGAGTAGTCAATCCAGCGCCCCCGCTTTACTGCATGTACCAGCTCGGCCTCGCGCAGCACCCGCAGGTGGTGAGAGAGCAGGTTTGGGGCGATTTCGGGGAGGGCTGCTTGAATCTGGCACACGCAGCGCGTACCCCCCTCGAGCAGCCGCAGAATACCCAGCCGGGTGGGGTCAGACAGGGCCTTGAAGCCCTCGAGCTGCTGCTCGAGTTCTGTCACTTCAATCATGATTGAAGTATAAGGTTTGCCGTCACGAAGCGTCAGGGGCATTTGACCCCAGGCGCTCTAGCCTGCAACTTCCACCCGGTTGCCCCCCGCTTGCTTGGAAAGATACATGGCGGTGTCGGCCCTCGAGATCAGGTAGTCGGGGGTATCGTCCGGCGTCGCCGTAGCGATGCCAAAGCTGGCCGAGACAGGCCGCAGGTTGTCCAGGGGGTTCTCGGCCAATCGCTGCTGGAGCTGTTCGCATAACTGCTGGGCTTCCTGAAGGGGGGTGTGAGGTAGCAGCAGCACAAACTCCTCTCCCCCCCAACGCCCTAACAAATCGCCAGGGCGCAGGCTTTGCTTCAGGATCCGAGCGGTGTGAACGAGCACTTTATCGCCCATCTCGTGCCCGTGCTGGTCGTTGATTTGCTTGAAGCGATCCAGGTCCAGCAGCACCAGCGAGAGGGGCTGGGCGGTTTTCTGGCTTTGCTCGAGGAGCCGGTGCAGGGCTTCCATGATGGAGCGTCGGTTGGCGGTGTTGGTCAGCGGGTCGGTATGGGCCAGCGCGTAAAACTTGGCGGCCTCGAGGCGCACCTGCATGGAGTGCTCCTTGGAGAGCACCAGCAGCCGGAACAGGATCAGATAGCACAACTGCGAGACGTAAAGCTGTACTATCGCGTTCTGGTCGAGGGGCAGCCCCTGCAAAGACTGCGGTAGCAAGGCCAGCAGCCCCACCAACACAAATGCGGCAAAAATTCCCAGCGAAACCAGCCAGGCCTGGCGCGGCGAGAACACAAAGTAGGCCATTACAAATACCACCGCAACCCAGAGCGAAGAGTTCCAAAGCCCCTCGCTGCTCAGGGCCCGCAGGTTGTAGTAGACATTGAGCACCATCAAGAGCGCAGCGCTCCAGAAAACCCCCCGTTCGACGGTGTGAAAATTGACCCATTTGGGAACCAGCAACCCAATCCAGCACAGCCCCAGCCAGATGGCCATGATCAGCAAAGAATACTTCTCGTAAAAAGTTTCCTCGCTAGCGATGTCGAGCTGCGACCAGGCAAAGAGTGCCGCCCACGCCACCACCGGCAGGATGAAAAAGGAGGCCCTGGCCCGCAGGGGAGCGGTGGTGTCTGCGTCCTCGAGGATTGGCTGCGGCGGCATAAAACTTTCCTATCATTGTGCAACAAGTTTTAAGGTTGGCAAGTTGCCGGCCATCAACAACCCTATTACAGCCTGATATAGCGGGGCTCTGCCTGGTTGTAAAGGGCTCAGGCTGAACACAGTTGCCACCATTCCACCTCAGGCTTAATGGATCTGCCACAGCAAAAGCAGCAGTAGAAGTATTTGGTGGAACTGCTCTGATACTACGCCGCTGCTGCTTGGATTCATATACAAAAACCCCTCTCCAGCTTGCTCATGGCATCCCGGAGAGGGGCGCAGGCTACCGCACTATTCAGTCATCAGCCGCCTGACCATTGGGCTCGGCCCGTTTCTTGCTGCCGAACAAGCGCCGGAAGAAGCTCAGCACCGGGTCGTAGTACTCGTCTACCAATCGTTCCTTGAGTGGAATAATCGCGTTGTCGGTGATGTGGATGTGCTCGGGGCAGACCTCGGTGCAGCACTTGGTGATGTTGCAGTAGCCGATGCCGCCCTCGTTTTTGAGCATCTCCAGGCGATTGGCAGTGTCGAGGGGGTGCATCTCGAGGCTGGCGGTTCGCACCAGCAGGCGCGGCCCGATGAAGCCCGTTTTCTCGCCGTGCTCTCGGAGCACATGGCAGGTGTTCTGGCACAGGAAGCACTCGATGCACTTCCGGAATTCCTGTACCCGGTCCACGTCTTCCTGGAACATAACCCAGTTGGTGTTGGGCGCTGGGGTAAAGGGCTTAATCTTCTTGTTGGCTTCGTAGTTCCACTTCACGTCGGTGGCCAGGTCGCGGATCACCGGGAAGGTTTTCATGGGGCGCACCGTAACGGGCTTGCTGGTGTCAATGGTATCCAGCCGAGTCATGCACATCAGGGTGGGTTTGCCGTTGACCTCGGCCCCGCAGGAACCGCACTTGCCGGCCTTGCAGTTCCAGCGCACGGCCAGATCGGGCGCTTGCTCGGCCTGGATTTTGTGAATGACATCCAGTACCACCATGCCTTCTTGCACCTCGACGGTGTAGTCTTGCAGTTCCCCACCGTTCTGGTCGCCCCGGAAAACTTTAAAGGTAACGGTTGACATCTCAGGCCCCCACCTTTTCGCTAATTTCTTTGAGATCTTTGGCCTCGGCTACTTTACGCAGTTCCTCTGGCATCTCGGGCAGGGGTTCGGCCACCACGCTCAAGGTGCCATCGCTGTTGCGGCGGATGATATGGTTGAGCTTGGCAAAGGTGGGATCGGGGTCGGGGTAGTCGAGCCGGGCATGGCCCCCACGGCTTTCCTTGCGGGCCAGCGCTGCCAGCACCACCGCCTGGGAAATCTCCACCATGAGCCGGATATCCAGGGCGGTGTGCCAGCCAGGGTTGTAGGCCCGCCCTCCCGAGACCGAGGTGTTCCAGGCTCGTTTCCTGAGGCTCTCGAGAATCTCGAGCTGGGCTTTGAGTTCGCCCTCCTCGCGCATGATGCCCGCATTTTTCTGCATGGTTGTGCGCAGCTCTTTCATCAGGGTAAAGGGGTTCTCGCCCTGGGGGTTGCTGAAGGGTTGCAATGCTTCGGTAATGTACGCCCGTACCTGGGCTTCGTCCACCTGATACGAACCCGACTGCTGGGCAGCATACTCGGCAGCAGCCATCCCTGCCCTGCGCCCAAACACCACCAGGTCGGATAGCGAGTTGCCGCCCAGGCGGTTGGCGCCGT
>CAZIXH010000402.1:0-4046 GCA_964543055.1 uncultured bacterium | reverse complement strand
GCCCAAAACCCGCAATGCTAAGGTGATGCGACGGGCGATTCGAGCCGCCTACCTGGGACAAAACCCTGGCCACCTCTCGGCCCTCGAGAACCCACAAGCTGTGGAAGCCATCCAGAATTCCTCTAGCTAATGTGGCATCGCATTGAAAACGTAAACCGCAGTCTGCCACCTCGGGCGAAACAGTAAGGACGTGTTCTTCTTAAAGCGCCTATCCAGGCTGCAAACCATTGAGTTGTTCAAATACTGAGAACGGCTGCGACAGCGGCACAAGGGTCATCGAATCTGTAAACAAAACCACCCGTCATTCCGAGGAGACGTTCGCCGACAAGGAATCCGTATGTAAGAATCAGGGAGTCAGCGCATAGCCCGCGAGAAATCCGGTACAGCACAGGGCTAATGAATGTTGGGGAAGGTGGCGTATCGGATTCCTCGCTGCGCTCGGAATGACACTTTTGACTGGGTTTTTGTGCCTTTCGCTTCGACGTCCTGAGTACCTCGAGACTAGTAGAGCGTCGTAAAGGTAGCCGTACAGCCTAAAGGGAAAGTCGGCGAGAAGGCTCACCAACCAGTCTCTCGAGCGAACCGTCGTCTTCGTGAGGAGGCCAAAGGCCGTTAAAGCGATCCAGAAGAAGTTTGCCAAACTACCTTTCCTCGAGGTCAAAAAATAACCGACTCCACTCTGGAGTCGGTTACCAAAATTTAGCGTTTTACTTCTTGGCAGGCGCCTTCTTAGGAGCAGCCTTTTTCGCAGCGGGTTTTGCGGCAGCCTTGGCAGCAGGCTTCGCAGCAGCTTTTTTAGGAGCGGCCTTTTTCGCAGCAGTTTTTGCAGCGGGTTTCGCGGCAGCCTTGGCAGCAGGCTTGGCAGCAGCTTTCGCAGCAGGCTTCTTGGCTGCAGTCTTAGCAGCAGGCTTGGGAGCAGCCTTTTTCGCAGCAGGTTTCGCAGCAGCCTTAGCGGCAGGCTTGGCGGCAGCTTTCTTGGCGGCAGGCTTCTTGGCTGCGGGCTTGGCAGCAGCTTTCTTGGCAGCGGGCTTCTTGGCAGGTGCGGGTTTTGGTTGTTCAGTCATGTAGATTCCTCCTTGAATTAGAGTGGAGCCATCCCAGCAGAAACCCTCGAATCATGCGCCATCCAGCGGATGATTCGCCCATTGCACATAACCAGGTTTTAGGCATTGTGCGAAATGTGGACGAGCGTTGCTGTTAGATTGTTTCTCCACTGAAGATTACTATACTACATGTTGTGTTATTTTTGCATGTCAAGTACAACCTCTGGGTGAATTTTCAATTCATACGGCGCGCATCGAAAAGTCGTGTTTTTGCCTTTCCTATCGCATTTTCTTGATGCTGAAATTTTCCTCGAGTATATCTTAATCAATTGCGCCAGCATCGAACGAATTGGGCTGTTGGCATTTATGTATGCTCAAGATTCATCAATTACGACTTGCGAATTGTCCCGTATCTATCGAGATAAAACGCATCTCGAAATTTTCACTACTCCTTCGTCTCACCAGGCACAAGCACATCGAGGATCGCACAACAAAATCATCTATGCAGACTGCCATCACGCGAAAAGCCTCGAGCATCGTTAGCTCGAACCTGCACCACTCAACTCGAGTCGAAATAATCAGTGCTGAAATTTCCCGTCTAAACCGTGCAATTTCACGCAACAATCGAGCGAGTCCATGGGGTGTAGCAGTTACGCTTGCATGCAAGTTACTCTCCGCAATCCGATCTACTGGCATGAGCCCAAGACCATGGCCATCGTACGAGGCATATACAAAACCCTACGATAGAATACAGAGCATGTTGGATTCCAAAACATTGGCCCTGGCCCAGGATGTGCGTGCGTTGCTGACCAGAGGGCTGGATGCATTGGCTCGAGTGGGACTGGAAACCGAACCGCTCAAGCAAGCCTTGTTGGATCTGGATGGCCCCTTCTTGTTGGTGGTTGCGGGTGAGTTTAATAGCGGCAAGTCGTCTTTGCTCAATGCGCTCCTGGAAGGCGATTTTTTGAAGGAGGGGGTCACACCCACCACCGACCGCATCAACCTGATTGGCTACGGCCCCGAACCTAAACTACAGCCGCAGTCTCCCGAGCTGGTGCTTATCCAGTTGCCGCACCCATTGCTCAAGGATGTACGGCTGGTCGACACCCCCGGCACCAACGCCATACTGCAACATCATCAGGTTCTGACCCAGAAATTTCTCCCGCGCGCCGACCTGATTCTGTTTGTCACCAGCGCCGACCGGCCCTTCACCCAGTCCGAAGCCGACTTCCTAAATTTCATTCG
Organism: uncultured bacterium; assembly: GCA_964543055.1. Lineage (GTDB taxonomy): Bacteria > Deinococcota > Deinococci > Deinococcales > Thermaceae > Meiothermus. The sequence goes on along the minus strand of CAZIXH010000402.1, from coordinate 1,758 downwards.
GGCCTGGGGCAAAAAGGTGGTGCTCATCATCAACAAGATGGACTTGCTCACCGAGCCCGAGCTACAGCAGGTGCTCGAGTTCGTCCGGAAAGGCGCCGACCAGACCTTAGGACACATCCCTCCTATCTTCTCTGTGTCGGCCCGTCGGGCCCGGCAAGGCAACGCGGCTCAAAGCCATATTCCCGAGCTCGAGGCCCATATCCGGCAGGTGCTCACCCACGAGGCCGCCAATCTCAAGCTGGGCTCACCCCTGGGGGTGCTGGCACGGCTCTGCGAGGAAGCCAAAGGAGCCCTCGAGACCAGGCTCAAAGAAGCCGAGAAGCAGCTTGCCACCTGCCGTGAGCTGGATAGCCTGCTCCAGCGTCATGAAGAACGCACCCGCCGCGACTTCAACGGGCAGGTCGCGTTGGCACTGCAAGCCATTGACGAGGTGCGCAGCAGGGGTGAACGCTGGCTGGACGAAAAAGTGCGTTTCTCCAAATTTCTCGAGCTGCTGCAATCCAGCAAGCTCAAGCAGAGTTTTATTGATGATGTGGTCAAAGGAGCTAACCAGGATATCGAGCGCCGCGTACTCGAGGCCATGAACTGGCTGGCCAAGCGTGACCGCGAACTGCTCGAGGATGCCCTATCGCTGCTGCGAGAAGCACCCGGCCTGCGGCAAACCGAGCAGGTCGGCCCGGAAGAGCGCACCATTGCGGGCAACCTGGAAGAAGCCCTGCGCTCCTTTGACGCCGAGGCCGAGGCCGTTCAGTTGCGCGACTTCATCCAGGAGAGCCTGCGCGGCACCGCCCTGGCCGAAGTGGGGGTGATGGGGCTGGGCCTGACCATCCTGCTGGTCGCCCAGAAGATTGCCTTCGATATTCTGGGCATTTTTGCCACGGTGTTTGGCGCTATTCTGGCTACCTCCATCCTGCCCCGCCGCAAAGAGACCGCCAAAGCCCGCCTGCGCGAACGGCTGGCGGAGTTACGCAGCACCCTCGAGCGAGCCCTTAGCGAAACCCTGAACACCGAGATGCAGCGCACCCGCGAACGCTTCAACAGTCTGTACCGCACCCCCTGCACCCGGCTGGAAAACAGCCGCGACACCACCCTGTCTCAACTGCAACAAACGGAGCAGCTAAGAAGCGAAGCCCTCGAGCTGCGCCGTCGGCTAGGCTGATACTGCAAAAGCCCGAGGCCGTATCTTTGGGTTGGTCATGTTGCCACTTTGTGCTGTGGGTTTATTCCCGGCAAATCTTGGGTCTCGATTGCACTCTTGCAGGCGGTGTGCTTTCAGCCTTCGGCTTCAGGCCCTGAGCAAGTAATGACCACTGCCCTTTTTCTAAACCTGGTGCGTCTCCTCGAGGTTCAGCAGCACCGCAATACCCAGCAAATACACCACCACCACACCAAGCGCTACCGCCAAAAAGCTCAGGTGTACGCCCACCCAACCGGCAGCCATCATGGCCACACCAAAGATGATGCCGCCTGCTCCCCAGTAGCTGCCCATGCTGCGGCCCCGGAAAGCCCGGCGGGTAATATCGCCCAGGTACACCGCTTCGATGGTGTCCCAAAAGCCATCAGTCAGGCCATCCAGCATGAGCACTGCTACCAACATCCCGTACAACCAGGGCTCACTCAAATACTGGCTCAAGGGATAGGCCAGATAAACCCCCACACTCAGCGCCGAGCTCACCAGCAAGAAGGGTTTGCGTCCGTAGCGATCCACCAGCCTCCCCACAAAATAGGAGCCCAGCGAGTCCATGGCGGTAATTATCC
>CAZIXH010000401.1:0-12064 GCA_964543055.1 uncultured bacterium | reverse complement strand
CGGTAAAGTTACCTTCATGGCTACGCACCTTTACCTTGAGTCCCACAAAGCGCTCAAAGTGACGGGCGGTATAGAGCGGGCGTTCGGCACCGGGCGACTCGACCTGTAGCAGGTAATGCTCAGGCAACAGGGCCTCGAGCTGATCCAGCCGGGCCCCCAGGGCACGGTTGGCCCGCTCCAGATCCGATACCGAGATGGGCACCTCGTCCTTCCGCTCGATGCGCACCAGCAGCACCCGGCTCTTACCGCCCTTGAGGCTGGCCTCGAGTACATCGTAGCCGAGTGGCGACAAGACGCTTTCGGCCAGTTGATCCCACTGGGGCACACGGCTACTTCCAGCAGTAGACCCTTCTGGCTGAGGATTATCTGGCTCCACTCGATCACCTCCTTCCCAAGAAAGAAGGGTGGGTTTACACCCACCCCCTTTGAATCTCGGGAGAACTTACCAGTAAAGTTTATCACCGATTGGTGCGCGGGTAAAGTGAGGCGGGTTGCGATACACCAAAGTTCTGGCGCGCATGGGAGGGAGCGGTGCTTTTTTCGGCGCAGATTACATAACCCGCATAGCAGATATATTCTAGATAGATCGAAGTATTGCCTTTGGGACTAGACAAACTTGCTCAGATCGGCGTTGCCACCACATACCAGCACGCCAATGCGCTCACCCCGGCTGGGTTTGTAGGCCCCAGCAATGAGAGCGGCCAGGGCCGTAGCCCCTCCCGGCTCGGCGATGATCTGGAGTGATTTCCACAACATCCGCTGTGCAGCCAGAATGGCATCGTCCGAGACCAGCCGGACAGAGGAGAGGTATTTCTGTGCAATTTCAAACATCAGATCGCCCACACGCCGGGCCCCCAGCGAGTCGGCAGCGATGCCGCCGGTGTGCACGTTCACTGGCCGGCCTGCCTTTTGTGATTCGTACAGTGAAGGGCAGCGTTCGGGCGCCACCGGAATCACCGGAACACTGCCTTGAAACCAGGCCGCCATGCCCCCTATCAGGCCCCCGCCGCCCACTGCCACCAGAACGGTATCGAGGTTGGGGGCTTGTTCATCAAACTCCTTGCCCACTGTGCCCTGTCCGGCCAGCGTCTCGGGGCTTTCGTAGGCCGAGACCCAAAGGGCGCCGGTTTCCTGTTGACGCTTCAGGCATAGCTCGAGTGCTTCGGCATAGTTAGCCCCCCCGATTTGAAGCCTGGCCCCGTAGCTGCGAATTTTTTCCACCTTGGGCGGGGTCGAGACAGTAGGGACAAAAATTTCGGCGGGAAGGCCCAGGGTTTGGGCTGCATAGGCTACCGCAGCCCCATGATTACCTCCTGAGGCCGCAATTACCCCGGCGGACGGTACCTGGTGCGACAGAATGCGGTTGAAGGCCCCTCTGGGCTTGAAGGAACCGGCGTGTTGGAGGGACTCGAGTTTGAGCGTGAGCGATGCCTCCAACCCGAAAGCCCCAGGTTCCAACTCGATAACCGGAGTATAACGAACGTAAGGGCGGATGCGCTCTTGGGCCTCGAGGATGTCTCGTTGAGATATCATGATTCCATCCTTGCACCTTTCCCAGCATTGAAAAGCCCGTTTGACAGTGGTTGGTTCGGCGGATGCGTGAACTATACACGTTCAATCGGCAAAAGCCACAGGTTTCAGCCTGTAAGCCAAGTTTTGGCCTAGGGCTTTTGACCATTCGGCAGACGCCGGAGATTGCAAATACGGCTAATCGCCTACCCAGGGAGGTGAGAAAGCGAAAACCCCTCATCGCCGAGGGGTTGCTTGGTGCCGGGAACAGGACTTGAACCTGCACACCCTTGCGGGCGCATGACCCTGAATCATGTGCGTCTACCAATTCCGCCATCCCGGCTCAGGGCAACATGAATAGTAGCCAGTTCTGGTCTCTTCGTCAAGGGGTATTGGTTGGTGGCCATTCAATGTCGTCGTATAAGGCTTCCGCTTTACGCAAGGCCAGAATGGTCTGAAGCCCCATCTCTTCGCGCAAAGCCTGACCCCACCCACAAAGCACCTAACACCAACTCTGCGCGTGAGCGGCGCTAAACGCGCCCCTCACTTGCCGCGCCAGGGGGCGCGTCCGAGGGACTTGTATATCGCTTTTGGGTCACTTCTGAGCAGATTTGGTATAAGTTGGTGTCAGCCACCATCATGAAGTTGAAAAATGAGTAAGCGTACAACGCCTCGAGTCGCCTCCGGGCATCTGGCATGAAGTGTTTGGAGCCCGATTGGACTCACTGCTTCGCGGCAGAGGTTAAACTCATTGGTTTAGCCCATATGGCGGCCAGCCAGGGCTTCTTCTAATCAAATCTTTTGCCGAAATCTGAGCTGGTTGCTCACAACCTTAGTCACAGCGTACACTCTGCCCTGTGGAACCCACCTTATTCCGTAGCCGTCGAGACCGGAAGCTTGGTGAGAATTTTGCCGTGCGCCTCGAGGGTGTTACCAAACGCTTTGGGGAGCAAAAAGCGGTAGATAACGTAAGCCTTGAAATTCGGGATGGCGAGTTTTTTAGCCTGCTAGGGCCTTCAGGCTGCGGCAAGACCACCCTGCTGCGTATGATTGCGGGCTTCGATACCCCGGATGAAGGCCGGGTCATCATTGGCGGCAAGGACATGACCGAAGTACCGCCCTACCTGCGCCCGGTCAACACGGTATTTCAGAACTATGCCCTGTTCCCTCACATGACCGTGGAACAAAACATCGCGTTTGGGCTTCGAATGAAAAAAATGCCCCGCGACGAAATTGCCCGCCGGGTGCAGTGGGCTTTGGAGCTTATCAACCTGCCGGGCTACGAAAAACGGCGCACCGACCAGATGTCGGGGGGGCAGCGCCAGCGCATTGCCCTGGCCCGGGCCCTGGTCAACGAGCCCGAAGTGTTGTTGCTCGACGAGCCGCTCTCGGCCCTCGACCTCAAACTGCGCCAGGAGCTGCGGGTAGACCTGATGAACCTGCAAGAACGGCTGGGTATCACCTTCATTTTTGTCACCCACGACCAGGAAGAGGCTTTGGTGATGTCGGATCGCATTGCGGTCATGAACAAGGGCCGCATCGAGCAGTTGGGCCCCACCGAGGAGATTTACGAGCTTCCCCAAACCGCTTTCGTGGCCAAGTTTATCGGCGACTCCAACCTGATTCCGGCCCAGGCTCTGGAGCCGCGCAAGGTGCGTACCCCCATTGGCGAGTTTGTATTGGACGACGAGGATGCCCTTACCCCAGGTCAGGAGGTGCTGCTTTCAGTGCGGCCCGAGAAAATACGGCTTTTTCGGGAGAAGCCCAACCTGCCCAATGTGTTCCGGGCCAAGGTAGACGACATCATTTACACTGGCTCGGAGAACCAGTACGTGCTGCTTGCCGACGGCCAACGGTTGATGTGCGAAACCCTCAACCAGGACATCCAGGAGCCGGGCCACGAGGAGTTCGGCTACGACGAGGAAGTCTGGGTGGCCCTTACCCCTGAGAAGCTGGTGGTCATTCAGGGCGGGGCGGAAGGGAGTAACCCTTATGCGTGAGGCCGCAACCCCCTGGGAGCGCCTGCGTCAGATGCTCCTGACCATTGGGCCAGGCGCTTTTTGGTTGGGGCTGTTTGTCCTGATCCCCACCCTGATCATGCTGGTGGCTTCGCTGATGAGCCGGGGCAGCCTGGGCCAGTTGGTGCCGCCTTTGGGCCTGCACAACTACCTGCGCTTCTTCTCTGACCCCCTGTTTGTTGAGATTATCGGTCGCAGCCTGTGGATCGGCTTCTGGTCTACGGTTTTCATCATGCTGCTGGGTTATCCGCTGGCCTTTTACATTGCCCAGAGCCGCCACAAAGAGGCTTTGCTCCTGCTGGTGGTGATTCCCTTCTTCACCAACTTTCTGATTCGGGTGTATGCCTGGATTGTGGTGTTTCAAAAAGAAGGCCTGCTCAATGGCCTCATTACCGCCTTTGGCCTTCCACCCGCCGAACTGCTTCCCTCCACATTGGCGGTGTACGTGGCCACGGTCTATACCTACCTGCCCTTTTTTGTGCTGCCGCTGTACGCAGCTGTCGAGCGTATTGACTGGAGCCAGCTCGAGGCCGCCTACGACCTGGGCGCCCGGCCCATCCGGGCCTTCTGGGAGGCCATCTTCCCCCAGACGGTGCCGGGTTTGTTCGCGGGCTTTTTGCTGGTGTTCATCCCCGCGGTGGGTACCTTCGTGATTGCCGACCTGCTGGGCGGGGGTAAGGTCACGCTCATCGGCAACCTGATTCAGCTCCAGTTTGGCTCAGCGCAGAACTGGGCTTTTGGCAGCGCGGCCAGCATGGTGCTGATGGCCATGGTGTTGCTGGGTTTGTGGCTCTACGCCCGCACCCAGGGCGAAAGGGGGCTGGACAAACTGGTATGAGGTTCAGCACTAACCGCCAGAGGCTCAAGGCTTTACGTGTAGGCTGCTCAATGCCCCTGGTTCATTTCTACCGGCAAACTGCCCGGTTTCATCAGGGCGATTTCAGGAGGCTCGAGTGAAGCGACTGCTTTCCATTCATACCTGGCTGGTGTTTGCCTTCCTGTATCTGCCGATTGTGGTCATCGTGGCGCTTTCCTTCAATAAGAGCCGCTTTGGGGTTCGGTTTACCGGCTTCACCTTCGACTGGTATATCCGGCTTTTTAGCAACGAGCGCATTCTGGAGTATCTCACCAACACCCTGATTGTGGCGGTGGTTTCCACGGTGGTTTCGACCATCCTGGGTACCCTTCTGGCTGTGGGGCTGGTGCGCTATCAGTTTCGCCTGCAAACGGCCTTGCGCTACTTGCTGTATGTGCCGGTGGTGGTGCCGGATGTGGTGATGGGCATCTCGCTTTTGCTGCTATTTGACTTGGTGCGCGATGCCATTGGCTGGCCCCGGCTCTCGCTTTTTACCATCATCCTGGCCCATATCAGCTTTCAGATAGCCTACGTGACCCTGGTGGTGCGGGCCCGGCTGATGCTACTGGACCCTACCCTGGAAGAGGCCGCCAAGGACCTGGGGGCTACCCCCTGGCTTACCTTCCGCGAGGTCACCCTACCGCTCATCATGCCGGGGGTGGTCTCGGGAGCGCTGCTGGCTTTCAGTTTGTCGCTGGACGACTTCGTGGTGACCTTCTTTACGGCGGGGCCGGGTTCCACAACGCTGCCGCTGTATATCTACTCCTCGGTGAAGCTGGGTGTAAGCCCCGAGATTCACGCCCTCTCCACCTTGATGGTGGGGATTACAATTCTGGTATTGCTTCTTGGGACACTGTTCTGGAGGAAACGGGCCTGAGCCTCGCACCGGGGCCAGGCATGGGAGGTGGAGTGTGTACAGAATCTGGGTGGTCGGTTTACTGTCTTTGCTAATAGCGGGCTGTGGGCAGCAGAAAAAAGAGCTTCGGCTGCTGAACTGGTCGGACTATATGCCCCGCGAGGTGCTGAACGAGTTTGAAAAGCGCGAGGGAATCAAGGTGGTGGAGGATACCTACGACTCACCCGAAGCCATGCTCTCGAAGCTTCAGGCAGGCGGCGATAGCGAGTTTGACCTGTTGATTACCCCCGACTACACGGTAGGCACGCTGGCCCGGGCTGGCAGCTTGCTGGAGCTGGACAAGAGCAAAATTCCCAACCTGCAGAACCTGGACCCGCAGTTTGCCGACCCTGCCTTTGACCCCGGTGGGAAGTACAGCGTGGTGTACCAGTGGGGTACAACTGGACTGGCCTACCGCGAAGACCTGGTGAGCGGGCCGGTGGAGAGTTGGGCGGTGCTTTTTGACCCCGCCAAGCAGGTTGGACGCTTCCTTCTGCTGGACGAAATGCGTGAGATGATGGGGGCGGCCCTTAAGTACAAGGGTGAATCGGTTAACACCACCGACCCGGCCAAGCTGGCCGAGGTACAGGCGCTGTTGCTCGAGGCCAAGCGCCGCTCCCAGGGCTTTGCGGGGGGTACTAGCATCCGGGATCGCCTGATTGCTGGCGATATTGCGGTGGGGCCTGCTTATTCAGGGGATATCCTGGCAGCACAGCCCGAGAATCCCAAGCTGAAGTATGTGATTCCGGTGGAAGGGGCCACACTCTGGACGGACAATCTGGTGATACTCAAGAAAAGCCCCAATCAAGAGTTGGCCTACAAGTTCATTAACTTTTTGCTCGAGCCCGAAATTGCTGCTCAAATCTCCAACTCGATTGGCTATGCCACCCCGGTAGCCGCTGCGATGGACAAAATCGAAGAGAGGGACAACCCGCTCATTTACCCGACGGAGGAGAAAAGAGCCCGCCTCGAGCTGCTCTCAGACCTGGGTGACCAGGCCGATGCGTTCAACAAAGTCTGGTCGGAAGTAAAGTCGCGCTAGGGTCAGCTTCGTATAGAGGGTGTTTTTCCATCTACCCGATTCCCACAAGGTCTCGGTGGGGGTCAAGTGCGCCCGCGATAGAAATATCATGCTGCTCAACGGAAGTGCGAATTCTGGGGTTTGCAGCGCAGCCTCGTGAATTACCCTTTCCCTACCCATTACGTTTCTATCGTGGAGATACTTAATAGCTTGAAACCCGATGGATGTTTAGAATCCGTTAACCAAAGCGTTTGTCGGGCAAAATCTTACTTTTGTCAGAAGGGGTAGAGCTATACTCGAGGCGTGAGAATGCTCCTGGGGTTCCTGACCCTCTTCAGCCTGGCCCTGGCCCAATCCGGGCCCCAGCTTTACCAGCAGAATTGTGCGTTCTGCCACGGTGAGAACGGTCAGGGGAGGGTGGGGGCCTTCCCGCCCCTGGCCGCCCACACCACCGAGCTGATCAAAACCCCCGAGGGCCGTGCACACCTGATCAACACCTTGCTTTTTGGAATGCAAGGCCCTGTTCGGGTCAAGGGCAATACCTACAACGGAGTCATGCCAGCTTTTGGACAGTTTACCGATGAGCAGATTGCGAACGTGCTCAACTACGTACTCAATGCCTGGGGTAACGACAAGCTACTGCCGCGCGACCACCGGCCCATTACGCCAGCAGAGGTCGCCAACGCTCGCAGTGTGAACGGTAGCCGTCCAACCCCCCAGCAAGTGGGCAGCAACCGCACACGTATAAACGTCCCATAGGCCGATAGCGTAGAATCTTTCGTGGAGGAGTCTAAATGAAACATCTTATTGTGGTGTTGGTTCTGATGGTCTCTGCTGCGTTTGCACAAAGTGGGGCTACCCTGTACCAGCAGTGCCAGGGTTGCCACCAGCCCACCGGGGCGGGCATACCGGGGGTCTTTCCCCCACTGGCCGGGCACGTTCCCGAGATTCTGGCCGCCAAAGGGGGGCGGACATGGCTCATCCAGTTACTCCTGTGGGGTATGAGCGGTGAAATCACCGTAAAGGGGACAAAATACAACGGGGTTATGCCGGGCTACAAGCAGCTGAGCGATGCCGACCTTGCCGCCCTGCTGAACCATATCTCGACCCAGTGGGGCAACAAGCTCCCCGCAGGCCAGCGGCCCTTCACCGCCGCCGAGGTACAGGCGCAAAGAGCCAAAACCATGACGGCAGCCCAGGTCAACGCAGCCCGTAAGGCGCTCGGGCTGAAGTAATCGGGCTAGATTTTTGCGAGAGCACCTTGGGGTGCTCTCGTTTTGTTAGGCTGTGGATGTGAAGGGCGAGGCAATCCAGAAGCTTTCAACTACCGATTGGGCCGTTTTGGCAGCTTTGCTCGAGCAGCCCTCGCACGGGTTTCGAATTGCGGCGTTATTTGCCCCGGAGGGCGAACTGGGGGAAATCTGGCGCATCCAGCGCACCCAGGTGTATCGGGCGTTGGAGCACCTGGAGGCTCGAGGGCTGGTTGAGGCGGTACGACAGGAAGAGGGCGATGCCGGGCCGCCCCGAACCCTTTTTGCGGCTACCTCCAGCGGTCAGGCGTCGGCGCTGCGGTGGCTGCATACCCCCGTGACCCAATTGCGCTATGGACGCTCCGATCTGCGGCTCAAAATTGCTTTTCTGATGCGCCTGGGCCTCGAGCTAGAGCCTCTGCTCGAGGCCCAAAAGAGGGTTTTTTCGGAGATTCTCGATAACTTGCAACATCAGCCCCAGGGAGCCGAGGGAATTCACCTGGTGTCGGTTTTATGGCGTATGGAGATGGCCAAAGCCAGCCTGCGCTTTATTGAGCAGCTCCAGACCCGGAATGTGGCCTTGTCCAAATAAGGTCTGTCCCGTATAGTTACACTGTAACTAATGGGAGGAAGCAGATCATGATTCGTTTTCTGAGTCTGTGCTTGATGCTGATGGGGCTGGGTCTGGCCCAGAGCAACACGATCAGGGTGGTGGCTGCGGCAGATTTGCAATACGCCCTGGCTGAAATTGCCCAGGAGTTTGAGCGCCAGAACCCAGGGACCAGGGTTGAAATTACCTTTGGCTCCACGGGGAAGCTGTACACCCAGCTCATGCAGGGCTTGCCCGCAGATATCTATTTCTCCGCCGACGAGGTTTTTCCTGCACTGCTAGAACAAGCCGGACGTGCCGTGCCCGGGACGGTGAAACTGTATGCGGTGGGCCGGATGGTGATCTGGGCCTCGAACAGCCTGGTACAGCAAGGGCTCGACCCCCGTAAACTGGGGCCGCGGATTTTGCTAGACCCCCGAATTACCAAGGTTGCCATCGCAAACCCGGTTCATGCCCCCTATGGACGGGCTGGAGTGACCCTCCTCGAGCGCTTTGGCTTGCTGCGCCAGACACAGTCGGTCAATTGGGAGCAGATGACCGCCGGCATTCCCGCTTACTACGACATTGGGCCTCTGCGGCGGGGTAAGCCCAGTTTTGAGTTTGTGTACGGCGAAAACATCTCCCAGACGGCGCAACTGGCCTTAACCAGTACCAATATCGGCCTGATTGCCCTTTCCATTGCCAAAGGCGAGACCATGGAGCGGGCCGGAGTGTTCTGGCTCTCGCCCCTGAGCAGCCATATGCGCCTGAACCAGACCTATGTGATTTTGCGGGGGCAGGATCGCCCGCCGGTGCGGCGTTTCTACGACTACATCGCCACCCCTGAAGCCCACCGGGTGTTGCGCAAGTACGGGTTCTTGCTACCGGGGGAGAAGCTGGAGTAATGGACGACCCGGTTTTCTGGCGAACCATGCGCCTGACCCTCGAGGTCAGCCTGGTCACCACGGCAATTTTGCTTTTGCTGGGGGTGCCGCTGGGCTGGGTGCTGGCCCACAAACGCTTCTGGGGCAAGCGGGTGCTGGAATCCATTGTGCTCCTACCCCTTACCCTGCCTCCGACCGTGCTGGGGTTTTACCTGCTCCTGCTGCTAGGGCAAAACGGCCCCATCGCCCAGACCTTTGGCTTCACCTGGGCTTTTCGTTTCGAGGGGTTGGTGGTGGGGTCGGTGCTCTTTAGCCTGCCCTTTGCCCTCAACGGCTACCGGGAAGCCTTTCGCAGCCTGGATCTGGACCTGATTCAGACCGCCCGTACCCTGGGGGCGGGGTGGCGGCGGGTCTGGCTCGAGGTGATTCTGCCCATTACCTGGCCGGGAATTTTGTCGGGCTCCATCCTGGCCTTTGCCCACACCCTGGGCGAGTTTGGGGTGGTTTTGATGGTGGGGGGCAGTATTCCCGGCAAAACCCAGATGGTCAGCATCTACATCTACGACCAGGTACAGGCCCTTCAGTTTGGCCGGGCAGCAGAGGCTTCGGGTATTTTGTTGCTGGCTAGCTTTGCCCTGGTGTACCTGGTGCGAACCCTGGAGGACGTGTGGAGATCGCGTATGCCCTCGAGCACCCGGTAAATCTGAAGCTCAACCTGCACGTGCGGGGATTTACGGTTCTGCTGGGCGAGAGCGGGGTGGGCAAGACCAGCCTGCTCAAAGCTCTGGCGGGCTTGAACTCAGCAAGCGGCCAGCCCTTTGCGGGGTTGCGGGCCGAAGAGCGCCCGGTGGGCTACCTACCCCAGCACTTTGCACTATTCCCGCACCTGCGAGCCTGGCAAAATGTGGCCTTTCCACTGGCCCATCTACCCGGCGAAGCGCGCAAACGCAAGGCCCTGGAGTATCTGGAGCAGATGGGCATTGCCGAGCTGGCCGAGCGCTACCCAAGGCAGATGTCTGGGGGGCAGCAGCAGCGGGTGGCGCTGGCCAGAGCACTTGCCCGCGAACCCCAGATTTTGCTGCTAGATGAGCCCACCAGTGCCCTGGATATGGCCACCCGCGAGGAGGTGTTTGGGGGGGTTCTGGAACAGCTAAAAGCCCTCAAAATACCTACCCTGGTAGCAACCCACGACCAGTGGCTGGCCCAGCGCGCTAGCTGGGTGGCGGTGTTGACCAAAGCGGGACTGGCGCAACAAGGCACCTCTGAAGAGGTATTTACCCGCCCCGCCACCCTCGAGGTAGCCCGGCTGGTGGGTTTCCGTAACTTGTGGCCCGGAAAGGTCGTTGATGTGAACGGCGAGTGGTTACAGGTACAAACGTCCGTCGGCCTGCTTACGGCACCTCGAGCCGACTGGGCAAAGGTGGGGGAAGAGGTCTGGCTGGGGATTCGCTCCGAGGAGGTCTTTTCCCTGGACGGCCCTTTGAACCGCCTGAGGGGAGAGGTGCGACACCTGCACTCCCAGGGTTTGCGCGTTCGAGGTCGGCTTGAGGTGGGTGACGTGGTGCTGGACTTCCTTTTGCCCCGTTACAAGCAGGCCCAGCTAGGCCTGGCTGAAGGCCAGAGGCTCGAGGTCGCCCTCGAGCCACGGTACCTGCACCCGATGCGGCCTGGTTATACCGAATCTGCTCAGAAGTGACCCAAAAGCGATGTACAAGTCCCTCAGACGCGCCCCCTGGCGCGGCTAGTGGGGGGCGCGTTTAGCGCCGCTCACGCGTAGAGTTGGTATTAGGACTGCTTTTGCTCGGGCTTGGTTTCCTCGGGTTTCTTTTCGTCCTCACTCAGACCTTTGCGAAACTCCTTGGCCGACTGGCCGAGTCCTCGAGCCAGCTCCGGTAGCTTGCGGGCGCCAAACAGCAAGACCACGATCACCAGAATGATGATGAGTTCAGTAGGGCCTATGGGCATACACTTCCTCCTTAGCGCCAGTATACGCCGACTGGCATAAGCCCAACTGTAAACCCAGGCCGTAACAGGAATGTGAAAAGGGGGCGGAGTTGTTCGAGGGCCTATTGTGGAGGGTCGAGGGCCAAGAGCCATTCGCTATGGCTTAGAGCGCTCTTCACTGTGAAGAGCGCGATAGTTTGAACCTTGGGCTTTCAGCTTTTAGCTACATCTTGAGCTCTTCGATTAAAAAGCCTGCTAAGGGTGAGCTATACTACCCCGTTTTCTTGCTTACACTTCCCGATACCGATCCCGGTGCATCAACAAAGCCAGGCCTAACCCCAGATACACCATTACCAGGCTGCTGCCCCCCTTGGAAACCAGCGGCAGGGTCAGTCCGGTTACCGGGGCCAGCCCCAGGGTAACCGCAATGTTGACCCCCACCTGAAAAGCCAGCATCGAGAGCACCCCGGCAATCACCAGCCGATCCTCCATCCGCACACATTCCAAAATCATTCGGCCCAGGCGGAAGAAAAGCAGGGCGTAAAGCATCAGCAGGCTTACAGCCCCCACAAAGCCCCATTCCTCGGCCAGCACTGCATAAATAAAGTCGGTCTGGCGTTCGGGTACGAAGCCCAACTGGGTCTGGGTGCCAGCGCCAAAGCCCTTGCCCACCAGCCCCCCCGAGCCAATCGCAATGGTGGACTGGATTTGCTGGAAGCCCTTGCCACGGGGGTCTTTGGACAGGTCGAGCAAAATTTCGACCCGATCCCGCTGGTACTGGTTGAGGTTGGGCCATATGACCGTGGGAACCAGTATCGCGACGGTTACCAGTCCCAGAACGATGTGCTGCGTGGGCATCCCGCGTACAAATAAAATGCCCAGAAACCCCGCAATAAGCACCAGCGAGCCCCCCAGGTCGGGCTGGATGACCACCCACCCCCGAATGGGCGATGCCAGCAAAACCGGCAAAGCGTAATCCAGTGGTCGTTCCAGGGGGCGGGCTGACAGCACCCGGGCCAGCACCAGACTAAGTCCAATTTTGGCGCTCTCGAGGGGTTGAAAGCTGACCGGCCCCAGGTCAAACCAGGCTTTGGCTCC
>CAZIXH010000400.1:0-8366 GCA_964543055.1 uncultured bacterium | reverse complement strand
ACAATGGCCGTGGGAACACCCAGGCCAGTGGCCAGTCCCTGGAGGCTGTTCACCGTCCTGTCGGCCCCAAAGTAGATGCCCACCGCACTAAGCGCCACAATGAGCAGGTCGCGCGGTGCAACGGAGGGTCTGGTTTCGCTTTTTTGCCCGCTGCTGCCTTCCTTGAGCAAATACGCCACATAGACCCCATAAACGGCCAGCAAGCACAACCCTTCCACCCGGCCCACGACCCCATCAAACATCACCACCCCCAGCACAAACGCCGAGCCGACCAGAAAGTGCAGGTCTATGGCAATGTACGCCTCGCCCAGGTACACCGGGCGCAACACCGAAAAAACCGTGCTCACCCCCAGAATCAGGAGCAGGTTGGAAACGTTGGCCCCCAGCACGTTGCCGCTGACAATCTCCGAGACCCCCTGGCTGACCGAGATCAGCCCCGAAACCAGCTCGGGCAGCGAGGTGCCTACCCCCACAATGATGACCCCCACCATAAAGGTAGAAAGGCCCAGGGCCAGCCCGATGCGCTCAGCAGCGCTGGTGAACAAACGCGCCGAAGTTAGCAGCAAAGCCAGGCTCGCCACAAAGGTCAGGAAGAGAAGCAGCATAGGGCACTCCTCCCCGCACCATACCCAATATCACGTAGCAGGTGCAATCATCCCACGCTTCAGCAGGGTTGACACTAGCTGCAAGACTCCTGCTGCCTGGGTGGACAGGGCACGTCGCCATAGCTGCAAAACACGCAGCAATCCCCCGGTTTGGGCCGCATCCAGAAGTTGCACTGAGGACAAACGTAAAAACGCTGGCAAGCCTCCGTGGGCATGGTCAGGCGCTCCTGGTGGCCGCAGGAGGGGCAGGTGAGGGTCGAGAGCAGGGTCATTGGGCAAGTTCCAACTGAATGAGCTTCTGAGTAGGGCGCAAACTAACGATATCCTGAATAATCCCCTCAACTCCTGCCGGAAGCAGACGGTAGTACGACCACTTCCCTACCCGCACCACCTCAATCAGCCCAGCTTCGCGTAGAACCTTCAAGTGGTGGCTCACCGTCGCTTTCGCCAGGCCCAATCGCTCTTCAAGGTGGCAAAAACAAACCCCATAAGCAGGGCCACAACGCGGGTCAAAGACCGTGTGGTCGTCAGGTAACTCGGCCAGAATTCGAACCAATCTCAACCGTGCCGGGTCTGCCAATGCCTTCAGTCTGGTAACCGTGAGTGATTCATTCATTGTTGAATGTAGTTTAGAGGAAAAAGCCAAAATCCATCTTCACCGAGTTGCAGGCTTTTGCGACACGAGATTGACAAATATAAATCTGATTCGATATACATAGAACTGTAGTTTACAACCCAGTTTATTCCACGGTGGCAAAAGCCAGAGGAGGCATAGTATGGTGGTCAGTCGTAGGCATATCGTGCAGGTGCTGAGCGGGGTCACGATGGCCTCAATCACGGGTGTGGGGAAGGCTCAGTTCTGGTTTGCTCCAAGCCTAACCTATCCAGCGGTGCGGGTGGGCAACATCCGCAACCTGCAAAACAATCAGCCTGTTTATTTCAACTACCCCGACGCTCGCGCCCAAGGCATTCTGGTCAAGCTGGGCCGCCCGGCCATTGGAGGGGTGGGTCAGGGACGGGACATCGTGGCTTTTTCGGCTGCCTGCACCCATATGGGTTGTGGGGTTCAGTATCGCAATGGTCGCTTGCTGTGCCCCTGCCACTACTCGATGTTCGACCCAGCCAAGGCCGCCCAGGTTTATCAGGGCTTGGCCAGTACCAGCCTGCCGCAAATACAGCTTCGTATCACCCAGAACGGGGACATCTTTGCCAATGCCATCAATGGCCTGATCTGGGGCCGGGTCAGGAACGTTTAAGGGGGAATCTATGTCGAATGTTGGACGCCGTGATGCACTGCCCATCCCGCCCACCAGCGCTACTGTGCAAAACACAGTTTGCCAATATTGCACCGTGGGTTGTGGTTACAAGGTCTATACCTGGCCGGTAGGGAGCCAGGGGGGGCTAGCAGCCAATCAGAATGCTTTCGGAGTAGATTTACGCAATCCACAAAACCCACTGGGAGGTTTGGTCTATACCGAGACCATGCACTCCATCGTGACCAAAAAAGATGGCCGTCAATACCACGTGGTCATCGTGCCTGCGAACGACTCCCCCATCAACCTCAAACGCGACCACTCCTCCCGCGGGGCCACCAATGCAGTCGCAACGTGGAGCGATGCCAGGGGTACCCAAGAACGCCTCAAATATCCTCTTTTGCGAATGGGCGACCAGTTTCAGGTCATCACCTGGGATGAGGCGCTGGCCATTCTGGCCGGGGTAGCCAAGGGTATCCGTGATAAGGATGGCAACGACGACAACATTACGGTCAAGGCCTTCGACCACGGTGGCTCGGGAGCAGGCTTCGAGAACAACTGGGGCGTGGGCAGTCTGTTCTTCAAGGGCTTTAGCGTCAAGCACATCGCCATCCACAACCGCCCGGCCTACAACTCCGAGGTCTGGGGCAGCCGTGAGCGAGGCGTACACGAGCTCAATTACGACGCAATTGATGCCCGTCTGGCCGACACCATCGTGCTCTGGGGGGCTAATCCTTATGAGACCGCCAGCGTCTTCTACACCGAGCACATGCAACCCAACATCCAGGGAGCGACCCTCGAGGAAAAGCGTCGCAACCTAAGCCGGGGCGAGCCGGTAGAAGCAGGCTACATGATTGTGGTAGACCCGCGCCGCACCAGCAGCCTGACCATTGCCGAAAACATCGCCAAAGACCGAACCCTACACCTGCAGCCCAACCTGGGCACCGACTACATTCTGGCCAACGCCATTGCGCGGGTCATGTGGGAACGCAAGTACTACGACCAGCGGTTCCTGGAAACCCGCACCGACATGGCCAAGCTCGAGGACTACAAGGCGAAGAGCCTCAAACTCAGTGTGCCTTACGCCCAGTTCATGGCCGACGTGGAACGCATCACCGGGGTGCGTCGGGCAGACATTGAAAAAGCCGCCGACTGGATTGCCAAGCCCAAGGCTGGAGGTTTCGCCCGCCGTACGCTGACCATCTACGAGAAAGGCATGATCTGGAACATGAAAAACTATGACCAGATCGCTGCTGTTGTGCAGATGGCCGTGCTGGGTAACAACGTAGGGCGTGCTGGCACGGGCTGTGGACGCCTGGGTGGCCACCAGGAGGGCTATGTGCGTCCTGGCTCTCCCACGCCAGGTTCGATTTTCAATGGGGGGCCTCCAGTCAACGTGGACAAATACCTCACCGATGGCAAAGGCAAGCTCTACTGGGTGATCGGCACCAACCCCTACCTGTCTACCCCTAACAACCAGCTCTTCCGCAAGCGTATTCGTGAACGCACCACGGCTCTCTCGGACTTCCTGGGGCAGTCCGGCGAGCCAGGCACCACCCAGGCCTGGGTGGCCAAGATTCTCGAGGGTCTGGATGCCACCGGCGGCCTCTTTGTGGTAGTGCAGGATCTGTACCTGACCCATACCGCCCAGGACGCCCATCTGGTACTGCCAGCCAGTGCCTGGGGTGAGGCCAACCAGACCTCGATCAACTGCAACAGCCGCTTGTTGCGGCTATACGAAAAGTTCATGGATCCGCCCGGCGAGGCCAAGCAGGACTGGGAAATTTGCAAGCTGATGGGCCTCAAGATGGCTGAGCTGTACCGGGCAGAGGGTAAGGAAGAGGAAGCCAAACGCTTTGAGTTCGGCAAAAACTGGCGCACCGATGAGGATGTCTTCCTGGATGGCGGAAACTCGTACCCCAACAACGCCATTCCAGCCAGCGAGGAAGCTACCTTGCCCGCCGAGTGCTACAAGGGTGTCACCTATGCTTTCCTACGTCAGGTGGGGCAGCAGGGCATCCGTACCCCGGTGCGCATAGAGAACGGCAGGCCGGTGGGCACCCTGCGCCGCTACAGCGTAAAGTTCGGTACCAAGGACGGTAAGTTTAGTTGGTACGGTACCGACGATTGGGAAGGCTATCCCGAAGAAGTGGCTAAATACCTCCAGGGAGACATGGTCAAGCAGTATCCCTTCTGGATGACCACCGGACGTGCCCAGGCCATCTGGCAGACCATGTACAATGACCGCTTCCTCCCCGAAAAAATGCTCGGGATGCCCATGCCCTATATCGAGATGAACCCTCGAGATGCCCAGGCCCTCGGGATGAAAGGCGGCGACCTCGCACAGGTCTGGAACGAAGAAGGCAACGGCACCTTCATGGTTTACGTGACCGATGCGGTCAGGCCGGGAATGATTTTTGCCCTGCAATACCACCACCGGGGCACCTCCAACAGCATGGTCTCGGGCTATACCGATCCCAAGACCACCATTCCGTGGTACAAGGGAACCCGCGTGGCTATCCGCAAGGTGCGCGGTTCGCTGCCTGATTTGCAACAGACTGCCAGCACCTTGCAGCAAAACAAGTTTGACTGAAGCTCCTTTCCCTACCCGCCTCCAACACTATGGAGGCGGGTACACTTACGAAATATGCGTAGCCTCGAGCAACGTGTGCAAAACTTCCTGGAGCAACCCCTCCCCGACGAGGTTGCTCTGAACTACGAACCCGACTCGCTGACCGAGAACTTCTTGCGTACCTTTGCCCAGGGTGGCTCCTTCGACACGGGGCTCATTCAGATGGGAAAGCTTTGCCTGAGCCTGATGGATACCACCATCGCTCAGGTCAACACCGAAGCCGCACGGCAATACTTCATCGAGTGTCGGAAACTGCTGACTGAGGTCTTGCAGCAGGTGATGTAGCCATCGCGCCCGTTCCCAATTGATTGAACAAAGGTCGGGCAATGAAACCCCCGCCCAGAAGCCGGTCGCCCTGGTACAACACCGCCGACTGCCCCGCCGTCACGGCAAACTGGGGCTCCTCGAGCCGAATCACCATGTGGCCGGGGCCAAGTTGCTCGATCCGGGCCGGAACGGGCCGGGTGCGGTAGCGCACCTGCACTTCCACCCGCTCGGGTAAATCCTGCGCTTCAACCAGCAGATTGACCTCTCGGGCCTCGAGGCCGCCCCACAAGCAAGCCTCCCGAGGCCCCACAACCACTTCGTTGGTGGCGGTATTGACCCGCACCACGTAGCGCTCGAGGTGGCTCTTCCACAGGCCCAGGCCCTTTTTCTGGCCTACCGTGTAGAACTGCGCCCCGCTGTGCTCTCCTATCTGCTCGCCGGTTTCCAGGTCTATCAGGGGCCCCGGACGTGCGGTCAGGTGACCCGCCAGAAAGTCCTTCAGGTCGCCCTGCACAAAGCAGATGTTCTGGCTCTCGGGCTTTTTGGCGGTGGGCAGGCCAAACTGCTCGGCCAGCACACGAACCTGGGGCTTTTCCAGGTGCCCCACCGGAAAGAGCATGTGGGGAATAGCCTCTTTGGGCGTGCCCCACAGGAAGTAGGTCTGGTCTTTCTTGGGGTCGCCCCGGTACAACCCACCGTCCTGGTTAATCACGTAGTGCCCGGTGGCCACGTAGTCGCAGCCCAGCATGCGGGCCTTTTTGAGCAGCGAGTCGAACTTGACCCGCGTATTGCAGTTCACGCAGGGGTTGGGGGTCTCCCCCGCCTGGTAGCCGGCAATGAAGGGGTCAATGATTTTGGCCTGGAACTCCTCGCGGTAATCGAGCAGGTAAAAGGGAATGCCGATAATATCCGCGACCCGCCGGGCCTCGTAGGCAGCATCGGGCGAACAGCAGGTCTCGAAGCAGTCGTCCTGCTTGTTGTCGGGCCAGAAGCGCATCATGGCCCCGATTACCTCGTAACCCTGCTCCTTGAGCAAAGCCGCGCTTACGGAGGAATCTACCCCCCCGCTCATGGCCGCCAGTACACGCTTACCCACAAAGAACCTCAGGAGCTCGCTCCCGAAGATTAAGTGTACCTGATGCTTTTAGGAGACAGGACACACTTCTATTATTTAGACTGTTCGCAGGTGAAACATGAAGCATCTTTTATCCCTACTTTGGGCACTACTGATGGGCACGGCTTTGGCTCAGAACAATCCTCTTCTGGACACCCGCTGGACGCTGGCTGCCTATGCCCAGGGCGGTCGCATGGTACCGGTGAGTCCGGAGGTGGGGGCGACGCTCGAGTTCGCCCAAAACCGCGTCGGAGGCCAGTCCGGCTGCAACAGCTTTGGGGGCAGCTATACCCTGGAGGGCAACACCCTGCGCTTTGGCCCCCTGATGCAAACCATGATGGCCTGCCCCGACGAAGCCATTAATCGTCTGGAACGCGCCTACTTGCAGGCCCTCGGACAGGTGCAGGGGTTCAGCCTGGAAGGAAGCGCCCTGCGCCTGAGAAATCAGGACGGTCAGACCCTCTTGATCCTGGCCAGAGCCAGGCCCCAGGCCATCCTGGGCGAGTGGAAAGTAACGGCCATCCAGCGCGGCAACGCCATTGTCTCGGTGGTGGAAGGTGCCCAGCCCACCATGAACTTTGGTTCAGGCCGTGTGGGGGGTAACACCGGCTGCAACCAGTTCACGGCCCGCTATACCCAGGAGGGTTTCTCCCTCAAGATTGGCCCCGCCGCCAGCACCCGGCGGGCTTGCCAGAACGAGGCCGCCGCCAGCCAGGAAGCGGTCTTCCTGCAAGCCCTGGAAAAAGCCGAGAGCTTCCGCATTGTGGGCCGGCGGCTCACCCTCTACGATGCAGACGGAAAAATTCTGATGAACCTGTCCCGCTGATGGATCCATCGCTTTTCCCACATTTACGCTACACGCGATGCAACGTAAATTACCCCACACGCTATAGCATCCAAAGGATGCCGTGTGGGGTATTGGTGAAAACCGCTCTCACTCCCCAGTGGCAGTTTGCAGGTCAGGCGTCACCGCTTTCGCTCTGAACGTAGTAAGGAAACAAATCCTCCACCGGCATCCGCCACCCCGGAAGGGCAGGCTCGGCTTCGGCCACATCACCCCGGCGGTATAGGGTCGGGTGGCCGGGGTCGCTGGCCCGGTAGACCCGCACCACATCTACCCCCAGCATGTCCACATCCCAGACCACCAGGGTACCCGCCGCAAAGTAGTCGGTGCGTTTTTCGGCCATCTCCTGCTCGGCTTTTTTACCGTAATCGCCATCACTCCGAACTTCCACGGCAAATACCGGAGCCCCCTCCAGAAACTTCATCCCCGAGTGAGGGCCCACATAATAGGCCGCATCGGGGCTGAAGCTCTTGCGTCTGGGCAAATCTACCGCAAAACCCACATTGTCACCCACCGCATAGCCGTTACGGTGCGTTAATGCGTACTCATGTAAGCTAAAAAGAATCCGCATCGCAGCAAATCCAGGTAGAAATCCAGTCGGCGGCATACGCACAATCTCCCCACCCACCAGCTCGGCCTTGCCGGGTTCATTCATCAGGTCATCCAGGGTGGCTTCCTTGACCTTGGACATGCCCTCAGTTTAGCAGTTGTTGACGGCGCTTGCCCGCTAGCGTAGCATATCGGTTGGGAGCAATCCCGCACCTTTAATCCCGATCCCGCGAGGTCGGAAAGGAGATTCAATGCACTTTGTGGAAGCCAAAAAACCAGAGCCATGCGCCCGTTTTGGGCGCATTTTTTTGTCCACGGGGGAGTCATGACCTTCAAGTCCAAACTGCTGAGCAACGAGGAAGTCCGCCGCGCCCTGACCCGCATCGCCCACGAAGTTATCGAGAAAAACAAGGGCACCGAGGGGCTTTGCTTTGTGGGGATTCATACCCGGGGCATTAGCCTGGCCCGGCGGCTGGTGGATCTGGTCGAGAAGTTTGAGGGCAAGCGGGTTCCGATGGGCATTCTGGACATTACGCTCTACCGCGACGACCTGACCGAAATCGGGCTGCAACCCAAGGTGCGCGAGACCCGCATCCCCTTCGACCTGAACGGCAAAGCAGTGGTGCTGGTAGACGACGTGCTCTACACCGGGCGCACGGCCAGGGCAGCCCTCGATGCCCTGATTGACCTGGGCCGGCCCAGCCGCATCTACCTGGCGGTGCTGGTGGACCGGGGACACCGTGAGCTGCCTATTCGGGCCGACTTTGTGGGCAAAAACCTGCCCACCGCCAGGAGCGAAGTGGTTAAGGTCAAAACCCAGGAAGACGACGGCGAGGACGCCGTAGAGCTCTGGGAAATGGAGGGCGCATGAGCCAGTCGGCCACCCCCACCTTCCCCCGACACCTGCTGGACTTCCGGGACTGGAACCGCACCCAGCTCGAGAGCATCCTCGAGACCGCCCAGATGATGCAGGAGGTGCTCTCACGCCCGGTCAAGAAAGTAACGGCCCTGACCGGCTTTACCGTGGCGACGGTTTTTTTTGAGCCCTCCACCCGCACCCCCCTGTCCTTTGGGCTGGCCGCCCGGCGGATGGCTGCCGATG
>CAZIXH010000399.1:0-3092 GCA_964543055.1 uncultured bacterium | reverse complement strand
TGTAGGGGAGGAACGAAAAGACACTCTATCCGGCTTCCGTCATGCAGCGTAGCTAGAGCCGTGACATTGCCTTCATGCCTTTCGCAACAAATGTATCTGTGCAAGCATTTCTACAATGCACTAGGCCCTGGCTACCGGTTGAACCTTGCTTCGGCGGGCCTTTTTGGGTGTTGGGGAAACGTTTTTGCGCTCGAGGGCTGCCAGACCCCCTACCAGCGTCCAGTCCAGCACCTCGTCCAGGGTTTCGGCAAAGTGAAACTTGAGGTTCTGGCGCAAATAAGCGGGAATATCCGAGAGGTCGGGTTGGTTTTGCTTGGGCAAAATTACCTCGCGGATACCCGCCCGCCGTGCGCCCAGCACCTTTTCCTTGACCCCCCCAATGGGCAACACCCGCCCGGTGAGGGTAATTTCGCCGGTCATGGAAACATCGTTGCGCACGGGCACTTCGGCCAGGGCCGAGACCAGGGCCGCAGTAATGGCAATGCCCGCCGAGGGGCCTTCCTTGGGTACCGCGCCCGCCGGAACATGGATGTGCACATCGGAGTTGTCGAACTTCTCGAGGGCAATCCCAAAGCGCTGGGCGTTCTTTTTGGCATAAGAAAGCGCCGCCCGCGCCGATTCTTTCATCACATCGCCCAGTTGCCCGGTCAGGATCAGGTTGCCTTTGCCCGGCATGACCGAGACTTCGATGAACATGATGTCGCCCCCCACCGGGGTGTAGAACATCCCGGTAGCCACCCCCACCTGCGGGGTACGGGCTTCGGACTCGGGCTGAAAGCGCGCCGGGCCAAGGTATTTCTCCAGGTCGTTATCGGTAATGCGAACCCGCTTTTTACCGCTTTCCAGAATAGCCCGGGCCGACTTACGCAACAGCGTACCAATCTCGCGCTCGAGGTTCCGCACCCCGGCCTCGCGGGTGTAGTGGGTAATCAGGCGCATCAGGGCAGCTTCGGTAACCACCACCTGATTTTCTTTGAGGCCATTTTCGCTGAGCTGGCGGGGTAGCAGGTAGCGCTTGGCAATCTCGAGCTTCTCCTGCTCGATGTAGCTGGTAAACTCAATCAGCTCCATGCGGTCGTAGAGCGGCCCCGGAATGTTTTCTGGAAAATTGGCGGTGCAGATGAAGAGCACCTCGCTCATATCGAAGGGCACCCCCAGGTAGTGGTCGGTGAACTCCTTGTTTTGCGCGGGGTCGAGAAGCTCGAGCAGGGCAGCGGCAGGGTCGCCCTGGTAGGAGGCGCCCAGCTTGTCCACCTCATCCAGCAGAATGACGGGGTTCTTGCTGCCCGCCTGGCGCATCCCCTGAATGATGCGGCCCGGCATGGCCCCAATGTAGGTGCGGCGGTGTCCGCGAATGTCGGACTCGTCACGCGCACCCCCCAGCGAGATGCGGTGGTATTTGCGCCCCAGGCTCTTGGCGATGGACTTGGCAATGGAGGTCTTGCCCACCCCCGGCGGCCCCACAAAGAGCAGAATGGGCCCCTTGGAGACCTCCTCGAGGGGAATCTCACCGCTTTTCTGGCGCTCCAGCTTCAGCTTACGAACCGCCAGGTATTCCAGCACGCGGTCCTTGACCTTCTCCAGGCCGTAGTGGTCTTCGTCCAGGATTCGTTTGGCCTCTTTGAGGTCAATCTGGTCCTCGGTTCGGGTATTCCAGGGGAGGTTGGTAATCCAGTCCAGGTAGGTTCGCACCACGCTGGCTTCAGCAGAGTCGGGGTGCATCCGGGCGAAACGCGAGAGTTCGCGCTCCACCTCAGAAAGCACACTCTGGGGCAACTGGAGGGCCGCTATCTTGGCGCGGAACTCCTCCACCTCCATCTCGCCCTCCTCGCCGTGCAGCTCCCGCTGGATGGCCTTCATCTGCTCGCGCAGGTAGAACTCCCGCTGGTTCTTGTCGATTTCTTCCTTGACCTGTTGCTGGATTCGGCGCTGGGTCTCCATCAAATCCAGCTCTGCATCCAGCAGAATGGCTATGCGCTTGAGGCGGTCCACCACGGAGGGGGTCGCCAGTATTTGCTGCTTGTCTTCCAGCTTGAACTCGAGGTGAAAGGCAATGTAGTCGGCCAGTTGCGAGGGGTCCTCGAGGTTCAGCACAAACTGGGCCACCTCTGGCGAGAGGTACTTGCCCTCCTTGAGCAGGTTCTCAAAGCGCTCCTTGACTTCGCGGAACAGCGCCCGCACCTCGGTGGCCTTACCTTCCACCTCGGGTAGCCGCACCACGCTGGCTTCCAGGTACCCATCTGCCTTGCGGAACTGCTGAACCCGCACCCTGGCAAAGGCCTGTACCAGCATCTGCACCGAGCCGTCGGCGTTTTTACGCATCCGCAGCACGTTGCAAGCCGTGCCCACCTCATACAGGTCATCGGCATCGGGTTCTTCAACTTCCTTGTCGCGCTGGCTGATAATCAGGATCACCCGCTCCTGGGCCAAAGCCGCATCAATCGCGCGAATCGAAATGGGTCTGCCTGCATCTATGGGCATCACCATGCTGGGATAGATTACAGAGCCGCGCACCGGACATACCGGGAGGGTATCGGGAAGATGTGTATTGGATTTATCAGTTTTTTCGCTCATCGGGATTCCCCATCTATATCGCAAGTTTACAACCTAAGTATCTCCACGATAGAAACGTAATGGATAGGGAAAGGGTGATTCACAAGGGCCGCGCCGTTACAAACCCCAGATTTCACACTTCCATTGAGACGCATGATATTTCTATCGCGGGCACACTTAGACCCACCATCCAACAGGCTTGATTTGCGGCAAAACACCAAAGAGGCCATGAGTCTTCCGTTATCAAGTTTAATGAATCTGGTAGTAGCAATAAGAACCTCCAACACAATGGCGTATGCTGATGAAGATGAGATTTACTGGGGTTTGGATACTGCTGTTGCTGTGGGCTCTAGCCCTCCTGCCAACCGGAACCACATGGATACCTACCTCCTGGCCTGGTTGGAATGGAGCCCTGGCCCAGCGCAGCGGCGGCGGCGTGGGGGGCCGAGGGGGATTCTCCACACCCCGACCCCCCCCCCCCCTGTCTCCTATACACCTCCTACGCTGCCCCCCACCTCCCCCGTGTCGTCCTCGTGTGT
>CAZIXH010000398.1:0-8332 GCA_964543055.1 uncultured bacterium | reverse complement strand
CTAATCACCACCAGACTCTTGAGAACATCGTCCATGGCTGTGCGGGGGAACTCGAGGCGCAGCTGCTCCCCCTCAAAGTGCCCTTGCCGCTCAAAGAAACCCAGGCCGTGCTTGTAAAAGGTGACTCGCCGGATGGGAAGGCTCATAGCCTTAGATTAGCCCAAAAGCGGCTTGGATCTCCTTCGGAACTGCCCTGGGGCGCCCGCGCAGAGGGTCAACCCAGACCCACTCGGTCTGGCACTCCACCAGCAAGACCCCTGCCCGCTCTATCCGGTTATGGCGGGTCGCCCGAAAGCTCCGGTAGGCCACAATCTCGGTGCTGACCTCGAGTTCGTCTCCCAGAAGGGCCGAACGGTGGTAGGTGATGGTGTGGCGGTGTACTACCGGAATCACCCCCAGTTGCCGCAGGTGGGGTAGACCCATTCCGACACTCTCGGCGTGGGCGGTCACACAGTCTTCGATGAAGCGCAAGTAAACGGTGTTGTTAACGTGCCCCAGGCTGTCTATGTCGCTTTCGACGACCACCCTGCGATGACTAAAGCGCCTTCTGGACTCCATCCCGGATAGTTTACCTGGCTGTCTGAGAAGGGTTGAACCAGCCGCAAGCAACCGGCGGAATGTGGGGCTCGAGGTCTTTGATTCGCGCCCTTTCTGGGGGCTTACCACAGGTCGAATACCAGGTTGACCATCCTCTAAATCACTCCCCCAGTAACCGGCAAATGAGATGCCCCTGGTTTGCTCTACTGCCCCTGTCCCAACGAATACCCTGGTTTGCCATCGAAGTTGTAGAGGTGTTCGGTCTTGATAAAATCCATCCCGGCGGCGGCAATTTTGC
Source organism: uncultured bacterium (assembly GCA_964543055.1). GTDB lineage: Bacteria > Deinococcota > Deinococci > Deinococcales > Thermaceae > Meiothermus. The sequence goes on along the minus strand of CAZIXH010000398.1, from coordinate 7,497 downwards.
CCATCAGTTCTACAATGTCATGATGATTGGGGGTTCCGTTCTGGGCCACGAAGCGCCCCCGCCAGTGGTCGGTACGGAAGGTTTCGGGGAAACCCCCCGGCCATACCTTCACGCCCCGGTTGGTGATGAGTGCGAGCTTGAGTTTGGGGGTGGAGAGGGGCTCCAAAAGCCTGGCCAGCTCCTCGGGTTTGGTGCCACGCCAGTTGAAGAACACGTCAATTCCGACCAGCTCCTTGTGGGCCGGTTTGGGGTTCCGAACCATCAGGGGCACCATGGGCTCCTTGCTGGCCTCGCCAAACTTGGCAGGTCGCAGGCGTTCAGGGAGCTGGCCCAGCCGCTCGATTACGGCCTGGGCAAAGGCTTCGGTGCCTACTTTTTTCTCGCTAACCCGTTCGTCGTAAATGTCTGCTGTGTGAATGCCGTCTTCCAGGGTTTTGAGCCAGGCATTCTTGATGCGAGCGGCGGCCTCGGGCTGACCTATATGCACCAGCATCAGGATGGCGCCCTGCAAAAGCCCGGAGGGGTTGGCGATGCCCTTGCCAGCAATATCCGGCGCACTGCCGTGTACGGCCTCGAACATGGCGCAGTCGTCGCCCACATTGGCCGAGCCCGCCAGTCCTACCGAACCGGCTACCTCGGCGGCGATATCCGAGAGAATATCGCCATACAGGTTCGGAGCCAGAATCACATCGAAGCGCTCGGGTATCTCAGCCAGACGAGCTGCGCCGATGTCCACAATCATGTGCTCCTTGTGTAGCTCCGGGTATTCGGCCCCAATCTCGTCGAACATCTTGTGAAAGAGCCCATCGGTAATTTTCATGATGTTGTCTTTGGAGATGCAGGTGACCTTTTTGCGCCCGTTGCGGCGGGCGAACTCGTAGGCATAGCGCACAATCCGCTCGGTGCCCGGCTTGGAAATGAGCTTGAGGGCCATGGTGACCTCCTCGGTTTGCTGATACTCGATGCCGGCGTAGAGGTCTTCTTCGTTCTCCCGCACAATCACCAGGTCAATGGACTTGTGTTTGGTGGTGACGAAGGGCTCGTAGCTTTGCACGGGGCGCACATTGGCATACAGGCCCAGGGTTTTGCGCACGGTTACGTTGAGGCTTTTGTAGCCCCCACCCTGGGGGGTGGTGATGGGAGCCTTGAGGAATACTTTGGTGCGCCGCAAGCTTTCCCAGGCGCTCTCCTCGATACCACTGGTGTGTCCGCGCTGGTAGACGTTTTCGCCAATCTCGATGATTTCGGGTTCAATCTCGGCCCCTCCCGCATCCAGAATTTGCAGCACCGCCCGCATAATCTCCGGGCCGATGCCATCGCCAAAAGCTACCGTGATGGGTGTTTTGCTCATTTTGTTCTCCTTGCGCCGACGGGCGCTTGAAATTCAATCTAGGTCAACCAGGTGCAAGAAAAATCGGGTTGCGTTATGGTCAATTTCTGTTACACTACCCCTTACGCTCGGGAATAACAGCTTTTGAGCAGAGTGGTTTGTTTAGAGTGCATTTTTCGGCCCTGGGCTTTGCCGAGGGTTGAGTTCAGCAAAACCTTTTGGGTGCGGGCTTGTATTCCTGTGTTAGGTGGTCGTAAGGTTCCGGGCCGGACGCAAAGTCTGTGACGGGCGGTTGAGGGGGAAATGCCCGGGCTGGCTCTGGACATCTGCATCAACATTGTTGTTGCAACCCCTCTCCCGGCGACACCAGGTTACCGGTCAGAAATGTTTTGTTCGGCAAATTGAGCACCAAACGAGCCGGCGGTGTCGCCACCCTCTCCCGCAAGGGGAGAGGGAAAGGGGGAAAAGATTAAAGCCTTAGTGCTCCAGGCCGAGCGCAAAACATGGTGCGATAAACTGCGTATCAATGGATATGCCACAATACCCCCTGGTTGGTATAATTATGGGTTCTCGGTCGGACTGGGAAACCATGCAGCACAGCGCACAAACCCTCGAGCAACTCCAGATTCCCTACGAGGTGCGGGTGGTTTCGGCCCATCGAACCCCGGACTTGCTGTTTGAGTATGCCGAGCAAGCCGCAGCGCGGGGCCTCGAGGTCATCATTGCCGGGGCCGGTGGGGCAGCTCATCTTCCGGGTATGACTGCTGCCAAAACCAGCCTTCCTGTGCTGGGAGTTCCGGTGGAATCCAAAACCCTCAAGGGGCTGGATTCCCTTTTGTCTATCGTGCAGATGCCCGCGGGCGTGCCGGTGGGCACCCTGGCGATTGGCCGGGCCGGGGCGATGAATGCGGCGCTTTTGGCCGTGAGCATTCTGGGCAACAAATATCCCCAGTGTAAAAGGGTACTGGAAGCGTACCGCAAAACCCAGACCGAGTCGGTTCTGGCCGCACCCGACCCCCGTCAGGAGGGGTGATGGGGCCGGGGCAGGTTTTTGACAGGAATAATGCGAACCATGCCCTAAACTAAGAAGGGTGAGCAAGGGCAAGCAAGCCTATCTGCGGGCACTGCTGGCAGCCGTGCTGGTTGGGCTTCTGATTGTGGGCTTGCACAGGCTGCCCCAGCCCTGGGGTTTATTGCTCACCGGAGTGCTTTTTATAGCCCTGGTGGGGTTTTTGTACAGGCAACTTACCCTATTTGAGCGAAAATATCAGCATTCTGAACGCCAGGCGGAGGAAGTGTTTGAGGGCGCCAAGCTGCTGGTTGTCAAGCTCAATCGGGAGGGCCGGATTGTTTTCTGTAACCGCTATTTCCTCGAGCTTACCGGCTGGACATGGCCGCAGCTTGCCGGGCAAAACTGGTTCGACTGGTTCATTCCAGTTGAAGAGGGCGTCCGGGAAATATTTGAACGGGCCATGGTGAATGGGGATCTGGTACCCCAGTACAAAAACGACATCCTGACCCGAAACAAAGAACGCAGGCGGGTTTTGTGGAATAACGCCTTGCTGCGCGATGAAAACGGACGGGTTATCGGAACCTTTTCTGTAGGGCAAGATGTTACCGACCTCGAGCGAGCTGAGGCAGAGCGCCAGAAAAGTGAAAAGATCCTCTTACAGATTGCCGATACGGTGCAGGATGTGGTGCTGTTGCTCGACAATCAGGCCAACATCCAGTACGCCACCCCCTCCATACATTCGGTGGCAGGGTTGAAGCCCGAGGAGGTGCTGGGCCGTTCGGCCTACAGCCTGCTCGGCGCCGAGCAGGCCCGCATCTTCAGGGAGATGACCCAGGCGGCCACACCCCAGGCGCACGCGGCCCAGGTCGGTTTTGTGTATCAGCACCCCGATGGCAGACCACGGGTGCTGGAAGCCTCCATCAACTTCCTTTTCACGGAGGTGGTGTTTCAGGGGGCCGTGGTCGGGGTGCGCGATGTCACCACCCGCCATCAGGCTGAGCAGGCCGTGCGCGAAAGCGAGCAGCGTTTGCGCGAACTGACCAACTCCATGCGCGATGTGGTCATGCTGCTGAGTGTGAAAGGCGTCATCGAGTACGTCACGCCATCGGTGAAAGCGGCGCTCGGGTACGAGCCCGACGAACTGCTGGGCCGCAGTGCGTTTGACTTTTTTGACCCCGAAGACCGTTCGTGGGTGCTGGAAGCTGTGCGTGCCGCCCGCGAAGGCAAGCGGCCCCTGCGGCTGGAGTACCAGCACCGTCATAGGGACGGTTCAAGAATCTGGCTCGAGACCAACCTCGATTTTATCTACGACCCGGAGGGCCAGCCCTTGCGTATAGTGCTGGGCGCCCGCCAGATTCAAGACCGCCGCGAGGCCGAAGAGCAACTGCGTAGAAGCGAGCAGATGTTGCGGCAGATTACCGACGCCATTCAGGATATCGTACTGCTGACCGACGAAAATGCCATCGTTCGCTACGTTACCCCATCGGTGCAGAAGGTGGTGGGCATTGCCCCCGAGGCGATTGTGGGACGCCCGGCCTATGGCCTTCTGGATGCCGAACAGTCAGAGCGCTTTCAAGCCCTGTCGGCAGCCGCAACCCCTGAACAGCCTTACGCCCAGTCCCGCTTTACCTTTGTGCGGCCCGATGGCCGCGAACTCCAGATGGAAGCCTCCATCCACTTCCTGTTTGATGCCCAGGGCCGCGACCGGGGGGCGGTGACGGGGATTCGAGACGTGACCGAGCGCTATCAGGCCGAGCAGGCGGTGCGCCAGAGCGAGCAGGTGCTCCGGCAAATTACCAATGCCATGCAGGATGTGGTGGCCCTGACCGATCCGCTGGGCTACATGCGCTATGTCACCCCCTCGGTGGAGCGCTTGCTGGGGTACAAGCCCGAGCAGATGCTCGGGCAGCTGGCCTTCGATTACCTGGCGCCAGACGACCGTGAAAAGGCGATGATTCTGGCCCAGCGCAGTTTGGCGGGTGGCGGTTCCTATCGCCTCGAGGCCCGTTACCGTCATGCGGCGGGTCACTACCTTTGGATTGATACCCTGGTCAACTTTATCAGTGACGAACAGGGTAACCCCATTGGTAGTGTGGTTAGCGGGCGTGACGTCACCGAGCGGCGGCAAGCCGAAGAAGCCCTCAGGGAACGGGAGTATCGCCTGCGCCAGATTACCAACGCCATCCAGGATGTGGTGTTGTTGCTCGATTCCAGGGGTAGGGTGCAGTACGTGACCCCTTCTGTGCAGGAGGTCCTGGGACATGCGCCAGAGAAACTCATCGGCCATCCTGTATCGGTACTGGCCGATCCAGCACACTGGCCCTCCATTCGGCAGCAAGGTCTGCAAGCCATTCGGGAACGGCGCGCCTACAAAACCGAGTGCGCCTGTCGGCACAAGGACGGATACCCGGTTTGGATTGAGAGCCTGGTTAATTTTGTATGGGAGGAACCAGGCCGGCTGCAAGGCATTGTAGTAGGGATGCGGGACATCAGCGAACGCAAACAACAACAGGCTTATGTGGAGTACATGGCCTACCACGATGAGCTGACCAAGCTGCCCAACCGCCGGGCCTTGCGGCGGGCTGCCGAGGAGTTGCTGACCAGGGCGACCCAACAGGATGTGCCGCTTAGCTTGCTATACCTCGATCTGGATAATTTCAAAACCGTTAACGACTCCCTGGGGCACGATGTGGGCGACGAACTGCTGGTGGAGGTTTCACAGGTCTTGAGCAAACAACTCCGATCCGATGACCTGCTGGCCCGGCTGGGAGGCGATGAGTTTGCTTGTGTTTTGTTCAACACCGATGCAGAACAGGCCCAGCAGGTCGCATTTCGAATGTCCAAGGCCATTCGCAGCAGCCTGGGTTTGGGCAACCCCACGCTCAACCTGCCCAGCCTGGGGGTCAGTGTGGGTATTGCCTGCTTCCCCAAGGATGGTCGCACGTTTGTCGAACTGCTCAAGGTGGCCGATATTGCCATGTACCAGGCCAAGGACTCGGGCAGCCGGGTGGTCATCTACGACCCCTCCAAAAGCCCTTACACCGATGAGCGGCTGCAATTCGAAGCGGATTTGCGCAAGGCTACCCAGGAGCAACAACTAGAGCTGCTTTATCAGCCGATCTGGCATCTTAAGGAACGTCAGATAGAAGGGGCAGAAGCTCTTTTGTGCTGGCCCTATCAGGGTAAAGTGTTGAGCGCCTCGGAGTTTGTACCCCTGGCCGAAGAGGTTCATCTGGTCGAGCAGATGGATCTCCTGGCTCTTGGAAAAGGCTTAGGGCAACTAAAGCGCTGGCATCAACTCAAACTGCCTTATCGCTTGTCGCTCAACATTTCCACCCAGTCGCTGGTGCAGCCCGAGGTGGTACGGGAGCTTTTGCAACAACTGACCGATGCCCAGGTAGACCCCCAGTGGCTCACCCTGGAACTAACCGAGAGTGTCCTGCTGCGCGACCCTGACCAGGCCCGAAGGGTGCTCAGCGTGTTCAAAGCCCTGGGGGTACGGGTGGCGATTGACGATTTTGGCAGCGGCTATGCTTCGCTGGGCTATTTGCGCCAGCTTCCCCTGGACCGCCTCAAAATAGACCGCAGCTTTATCAGCTACCTTGGCAGCAGTGTGCGGGACGAGAAACTGGTTCGAGCTGCCATAGACCTGGCGCATAGCCTCGAGGCCGACGTGGTGGCCGAGGGGGTAGAAACGCCCCAGCAGCTCGAGTGGCTGCTTGAAAACGACTGCGACCTGGTACAGGGGTATCTGGTGGGTCACCCGGCTCCGATTGAACACTGGCCGCCAGCGCGTCCAATCGAGCATTGGCTGCTCCCCTCGATCAAGGCAGATGGCTAAGGGCGTCCAGAGTACGTTATTCACGGCATGGTGAGTCTCAATCACTCGGGTACTGTACCCACCACCGCGGAGCTTGAAGTTTGAGTTCTTACAAACTTATCATGCAGCTTGATGGAGTAGACGCAAACTGCGAAACGACATTGGTCAGGAAGCCTATTTGGTCCTTCAGTAATCCTCGAGTAGGCTATAGGCGTGCAGATAGGCGTTTTGGGTGGAGGACAACTGGGGCGAATGCTGGCTCTGGCAGGGTATCCGCTGGGGCTTCGCTTCCGTTTCCTGGATCCGGTGGCAGAGGCTCCGGCGGGCCAGATAGCCGGGCTGGTGGTGGGCGATTATGCAGATGAGGCGGTGCTGGAACGCTTTGCCGAGGGCCTCGAGCTCATCACCTACGAGTTCGAGAATGTACCGGTGGGGTCGGCTCTTCGGCTGGCCGAACGCCTGAGCGTGTACCCGCCGCCGGCAGCCCTCGAGGTAGCCCAGGATCGGCTGGCCGAAAAGACCTTTTTTCAGGGGCTGGGCATCCCTACCCCCCTGTTCTACGCGGTACAGACCCATAACGACCTGCTCGATGGCCTGGGGCGCACCGGCTTTCCGGCCCTGCTCAAGACCCGTCGGCTGGGCTACGATGGCAAGGGCCAAAAGCTCCTGAGCTCACAGGCCGATGTAGAGCCTGCCTGGGCCCAGCTAGGGGGCCAGCCCCTCATTCTGGAAGCCTTTGTGCCGTTTGAGCGGGAGCTTTCCATCCTGTCGGTGCGAAGCCGAAATGGTCAGGTGGCCTTTTACCCCCTGGTGGAAAACCACCATACCGGGGGCATCTTGCGCAAAAGCCTGGCGCCCGCCCCGGCCACCCCGGCCCGCCTGCAACACGAGGCCGAAAGCATGGCCCTTCGCGTGATGGAAAAACTGGACTACGTGGGGGTGCTGGCCATCGAGCTATTCGAAGTGGAGGGCACCCTCTGGGCCAACGAGATGGCCCCCAGGGTGCACAACTCCGGCCACTGGACCATTGAGGGGGCCGAGACCAGCCAGTTCGAAAACCACCTGCGGGCGGTGCTGGGCTGGCCTTTGGGGGCTACCCAGGCCAGGGGCCATGCCGCCATGCTCAACCTGATTGGCCTCTGGCCCGAGGCCCAACGGGTGATGGCAGTTCCAGGGGCGCACCTGCACTGGTATGGCAAGGAGGTGCGCCCAGGGCGCAAGGTGGGGCACATCACCCTGCGAGCCGATACCCGCGATGCGCTGGAAGCGAGGTTACCTGCGCTGGAGGCTTTGCTGAGCCAATAAATACAGCGTCGTAGAGATACCCATACACTT
>CAZIXH010000397.1:0-15102 GCA_964543055.1 uncultured bacterium | reverse complement strand
GAATGCACCCCCAGACCCTGCGCCTGTATGAGCGGGAGGGCCTGGTTGCGCCCAGCCGAACCTCCGGCAAGACCCGCCTCTACTCTGAACGAGATGTGGAAAAACTAAAGGAAATCCGCCGTCTTACGCAAGAATTGGGCGTTAACCTGGCTGGGGTAGAGGAGATCATCCGCCTGCGTGACGAGCTAGATATCCAGCAAAACCGCCTCGAGTCGGAAATAGCCCGCTTGCGACTGGCCCTGTTGCGCGAACTGACGCCGCAAAAAAGCGAGCTGCAGAAGAAGGCGAAAAACACGGCAGGCTAGCCGAAAGCCGAAGGCCGAAAGCATTGGCGATGTCGCCTTGTGTTGGTTCATGGCAAACTTTAGGCTCACCGTAGCTTCAACGGAAGCCTTAGTGCATAGGCCAGCCCTGTAAACACGGTCAAGCCCGCCAGGCCGCCAGCGGCCAGTGGCAGGAGGTTCTGCCAAAAGAAGGCTGGTATGCCAAACTGTATCGCTACCGTGTAAGCTACCCAGCCGGCGGGCAATGCTGCCAGCACGGTTTTTCCCACTACCCGCCCCACCTCGGTGGGGGTAACCATTTGAAAAGCCTGCAAGCGCCGGGTGTAAATGACCAGGCCCAGCCAGCCGGCGATGGCCGTGGCCAGGTTCAGCACAAACAGACCCTGTTCACGGAACAGCCAGTAGCCAAAGGTGTTCAGTAGCGCCACCATTACCGTTACGCTGACCGCCTGACCCACCTGCCCCACCGCGTAGAAGCCGCGCAGCAGCAGTTGATTCAAGCCCCAGGGTAGCAGGGCCAGGCCCAGCGCCATTACGGTCTGGGTGGTGAAGGCCCGGTTGGCGTCGGAGAAGTTGGCGGTAATGGCATAAAGCGTGCCCACCACCCAGGGAGCCAGCGCAACCATCATGGCGGCCGCAAAGGCCAGGGGAACCGCCAGCCGGGCCATCATGCGGCGGAGCAGCTCGCGGGCTGCCGGTAGGTCGCCGCCGCCCGCCAGTGCAGAGAGCCGGGGAAAGGCGGCCATGGCGGGCGAGACGGCCAGCAAACCCAGGGCGGTGGTAAAGATGAGCTCTCCATTTTGGAAGCCCGTGACGGCGGCTGAAGGGTAGGCGGCCAGAATGCTGAGCAAGACCAGGTTTAGAAACTGCCGTACGGAGGTGGTGAAGGCAAAGGGCCCGATGCGGGCCAGGGCCAGGCGGAAGGCCGGGTGCCATTTGAACTCGAGCCCATACCCCTTGAGGGCGGGAAGCTGTACCAGGGCTTGCAGTGCGCCCCCCAGCGTGACCGAGAGGCCCAGGGCTACCACGCTGCCGGGAAATAGCAGCATGAGCACGATGGAGCCCACATTGAAGGCGATGGGGCTGAAGCTGGTAAGGCCAAAGCGCTCGCTCGACTGGAGCATGGAGGAAAAGAGCGAGGCCATCGAGATGGCAAGCAAAAAAGGCATCACCAGGCGGATCATGAGCACCAACTGCTCGAAAACCGCCGGGTCGCGCAGGGGGCTGGCCTGGGCCAGGGAGAGTTCGGAGAGCCACAGCAGGGCGCTGGCAATCTGGGGGGCGAATACCAGGCCCAGGCCCAGGATGACCAGATTAACCCCCAACAAAAATGCGCCAAAACGCCGGGCGAACACCTGGTCTTCTGCCGCTGGCAGGCTGGTGAGCACCGGAATCAGTGCGTTCTGGATGGCCCCCTCGGCCAGCAGTTCGCGCAGCAGGTTGGGAATGCGGTAGGCCACCCAGAAGGCATCCTTGAGGGTATCGGGCAGGGGTAGGTTGGTCAGGATGGTCTGGCGCACCTGACCCAGCAGGCGGCTGGACAGGGTACCGGCCATGACCAGGAAGGTGTTGCGAACGATACGCGACATGAGGAAGGTGGGGTTCAGCCAGTCGAATGCTCGTGTTGTGCAGTATGGCCGAAGGCAAGCCAGAAAAAGGATACCCTGAAACCTGAGCCTTGCTGCATCGGGCCCATCCCCCGCTAGTCCCGCCAGCGCACTCTGCTCCCGGCAGGCGACTTCTCGACCTGCAAGCGGGCGGGCAGGCGTTCGGCCAGGGCTTCCACGTGAGTTACGATGCCGACCAGGCGGCCCTGGGTGGGGAGGGCTTCCAGTATTCCGGCGACCTGCTCGAGCGTCTCGGCATCGAGGGTTCCGAAGCCTTCATCCAGGAAAAGCGCCCCGATTCTGCCCCGCGAGAGATGCTCCGAGAGGGAAAGGGCCAGTGAGAGGCTGGCCATGAAGCTCTCGCCGCCCGAAAGGGTTCGCACCGGGCGAAGGGAGTCCGTCCAGCGGTCGAGCACCCTGTACTCGCCCTCCTCGAGGCGCAGGCTGTAGCGGTTTTGCGAGAGGGACTGCATCAGTTCGGAGGCCCGGCTCAGCAGGCCAGACTGGTAGCGCTCCAGCAAGAAGTCCTGGAAGCGGTCGCCCTTGAGATCCTGGGCCAGTTGTTCCCAGAGGTCGGTTTGTTTGTCCAGCTCGGCTTTTTCCTTCTGGGCCTGGCGTTTTCGGACAAGCTGTTTTTGTAACCGATCCAGGTCGGTTTTTTTGCCCCCAAGCCGTTTCTTGGTCTCATCCAGGGAGGCTTTGAGCCCAGCCACGTGATTTTTTTGCTCCGATACCTGCGCGGGCGTCACGGGAGCCTGGCCATTCAGGGCTTGCTCGAGCTTGCCGAGCAGGGAGGCAATTTCCACCCCTTCACGTTCGTGCTCCTTGAGCTTTTTTTGCAGCGCCGCCACCTCTGTGGGGCTCAGACGGGCCTTTTGCACCGCCTCTGGCCCCGCGAACCCTGCCTCTTTCAGCAGAACCTGCACAGCCCGTTCCTGCTCTCCCAGGCTGGCTTGTAGAACCCGCACAACCTCGGCTTGGCTCGAGACCGTACTCTTCAGGTCGCTTTGCCGCTTTTCCATTTCGGCCACCTTCTGGGCCAGGGCGCGAGCGGACTCGAGGGCTTGCTGAAGTGCCTCCACATAGACCGCAACCTCGCGGTTTTCCGTGATGGCACGAATTTCGTCGGCCAGCCCTGCCAGGCGCTGTGTGCGCTCCTCTTTGACCTGTTCGAGCGTACCCAGACCGGCCACCTGGGCCTGCAGGTCGGCGAGTTCGGTGGCGGCTTCTTGGAACTCGTTTTGCAGCGTTTGGAGCTGTACTTGCAGTTTGGGTAGGCGTTGCTGCAGATCCTCGAGGCGCTTTTGCTTGGCCTTGAACTCGGCTCGCAGATCGGTAAGCGTGGCCTCTAGCTGCTCGACCTGGGCTTGAAGAGCCTGTAGGTTGGCTTGCGATTTGGTAGGGGGTAGGGTCTTTACCGGGTGTCCGCAAAGCGGGCAGGGCTCACCCACCTGGAGATGGGCATGGTACTGAGCAATCCCCTGGTGCAACTTTTCACGCTCGAGAGTCTGTTTGGTTTCCTCCAGCCTGGCTTTGTCCTTCTGGCCGGTTTCTTTGAGGGTCTGGATTTCCGCCTGCAGCGCCAGGATGGAAGCCTGTTCCTTTTGCAGCTCTTGGGTGGCATTTTGCAGGCGCTCCTGGGCCCGCGCTGCTTTGGTGTGGGCTTTGTCCAGCTCGCCAAATAAGCGCTCGGCATCGCGCAAGGCGTCCAGGCGTTCTTCCTCAAACGGGAGCGGGCGTTCGTGGTAGAGACGTAAGCTGCCGCCATAGCGCTTCAGGCTGGCTTCCTTGGACTTGAGCAGCGGAATCTGGTGCTGCCTTTGCTCGAGCGCGGCTAACTCTTCGGGGCGGTGCTGGGTGCGAAAGCGCTCGAGCTCGGCCTCGAGCGCCTCCATGGCTGACTGGTCGCGCTTCAGGGCGTTCTCCTTTTGCCGGAGGTCGTTCTGGGCGGCCTGGAGGGCTTCTAACTGCGGCCAGATGCGCTCGGCTTTTTCGGCCCGAAGGAGCCTGTCGGCAGTTTCGGCCATGCGCGCCTGCTCGCTTTGCCAGGTGGTGTGACGGCGGCGCAGGGCCTCGAGTTCGGCAAACTGCTTCTGGCGTTCCTCCAGGGTACGCAGGGTTTGTTCGGCACTCTGAAGCTGGCTACCCAGGTCGCGCTCGCTACGCTCGAGACCCTCGATTTCCTCCCGGATGGCCGAAACCTGCTCTTCCTCGGCCTCCGCCAGCGCATCGAGTTCGCCTTGCAAGCGGGCCCGTTCCTCGCCCAGGGTTTTGAGCCGGGCGGCTACCCGCTCCCGCATGGCCTTGAGCGATTCCAGGCCGTAGAGCTTGATCAGGGTTTCGCGGCGCTCTCTGGGCGAGCCCCGCAGGAACAGGTCGAACTGGCCCTGGGGCAACAGGATGGCGCGGGTAAAGGTCTCGTAGTCCATGCCCAGAATTTCGGCCAGCTTGGCGTCGAGCTCCTTGACCTTTTCGGAGGCGGGGTGGGTTTTCCAGTCGGTGTGCAGGAGATACTCGAGGCGGTTCTGGTTCTCCTTGCCCACCACCCGCACCACCCGCCAGGTCTGTTCTCCCAGGGCAAAGGTCAGCTCCACTTTGGCCGAATCGGCCTGGGGGTGTTTCAAATCCTTCAGGCCCGTCGAACCGATGCGCGGCGTGGTCTTGTAGAGCGCGTAGGTCATGGCATCGAGCAGGGTGCTCTTGCCCGAACCGGTCTGGCCGGTGATGGCAAACAGCTCCACATCATCGAAGCTGATTTCCTGTGCTTCGGCGTAGGCGCCAAAGCCTTCAATACGCAGTTTGAGCGGTCTCATAAAAAAAGTTGGGAAAGAAGGGTCAGGGGCGGGCTACTGAGTGCTGGCGGCATGTACCTCTTCGTAGACTTGCCTGAAAGCGTCCAGCAACTCGGGGCTGGCCTCGCTTGAGCTGGCCTCCTGACGGTACTGGGCATACGCCTCCACCCAGTCCAGGTTTTCCACCGTTACAGTGGCCGATACAGCTTCCTCCTGTTCGGGGGTGTGGAACTCGACCTCGAGCAAATCCGGTAGCTCTTTGAACATGCGTTCGCGCAGGGCTGGGTTGCCCTTTCCTTCAATTACCACCTTGCTGTAGCCCTGGAAGTCCCGAATTTCGTTCCAGCGCCGATCCAGCGAGTCCCGGCTGACCCGGAAGGTCTTGAGGGGTTTGCCCCAGCGCTCGCTCACCTCGTGCACCTTGGGGGGTTGCCCTGGCTTCACCTCCACAATGAGCGCCCCCCTGGGGCTGTTCTCGCTCTCGCCAAAGTCGAGCTGGATGAGCGACCCCGCATACCAGGCCACGGGAGACTCGCTTACCTGTTGCTGACGGTGCAAATGCCCCAGCGCCACATAGCTCAGGTTCAGGGGAAAATGCGAGGCCGGAAGGGCGTAGCTGTTGGTGGTATAGAAAGTGAACTCGCCCCCGCCCAGCCTGGCACCTTCTACGGTCAGGTGGGCCATGAACAGGTTGATGTCGGCATCACAGCCTCGCGCAAGGTGGGCAATGACCTGGCGCATACCCTCGGAGTAGATGCCCTTCCACTGGGAGGTGTCGCCACTCAACAGATGGTGTGCCTTAACCAAACGGCGCTCCGAGAGGAAGGGGAGCAGGGCTACCTTGGCCCCGTTGCTCCTGGCAACCCCCCCCTCCTCGACAAAGCGCAGGTTGCCAAACACGGTAGCGCCGGTGAGCGAGAGCAGGGGGGAGAGGGCCTCGAGGCGTTCGCGGCTGTCGTGGTTACCGGCAATTACCAGGGCCGGAACATTGCGCTCGCGCAACCCCATAAAAAACTCGAACGCCGCCGCCTCGGCCTCAGTAGAGACGATGCTCCGGTCAAATAGATCGCCCGCTACCAGAACCAGGTCTATTCGTTCGGAGCGCACCAGGCGCAGTAATTCCTGCAAGGCTTGGCGAATCTCCGGGGTTCGCTCGCGCCCTTTGAGCACTTTGCCCAGGTGCCAGTCTGCTGTATGCAGAATCCGCATGGGCTGATTGTACTTTTCCTGGCCCGATTTGGGTATTTCTAGGCCGAAGGCACGGGGGTCAAACCCCGCCAGGGGAAGCGTCGAAATCCTTTTTGGATGTATGTTTGGCTGGCTGGGCTATGGGCTATCTATAATCCGCGTTCTATTCAGGCCACCACCAGCGGCTTCTCGAGCGGCTTCTCGGCCAGGGCTGCCTTGGTGCTCTCGATGGCCACCTCGATCATGTCGTCGGTGGGCTCGCGCACGGTGAGCATCTGGAACTTGAAGCCAATCCAGCGGAACAGCCGAGAGATGGGGTCCTGGTGGGCCGCCGAGTAGCGCAACACCTCAAACGAGACTGCCGCCACCACCGGAATCATCAGCAGGCGCGGGATGATCCAGTACCAGGCCACCGTGAGGGGAGGGAAGAAGCTATAGACGAAGACCCCCACCACCGCCGTAAAGGCGATAAAACTGGTGCCGCAACGGGGGTGGTAGGCCGGCTGGGCCCGCACGTTTTCCACAGTGAGCTCGAGGCCCTTCTCGTGGGCCGCAATGGCCTTGTGCTCGGCCCCGTGGTACATGAAGAACCGCTGCATGTCCTTCATGCGGCCAATAAAAACCAGATAGCCAATCAGGATGGCGGTCTCGAACAAGCCCGCTACCACGTAGAACAAAAAGCGAAACCGCTCCTCGTCCACCAGCAAGCCTGCCAGCCGGGCGGGTAGCCAGACAAACAGCGCCAACCCAATCACCAGCGAAACCGCCAGGGTGCCGTACATGGCTGCCCCAGAGATTTTCTCCTCTTCTTCACCCGCCAGCTCACCGCTGCGCGAGAGCGATTTGTAGGAGATGCTCATGGCATCCCACAGGGCTACCACGCCCCGAATCAGGGGCAGCCGGGCCCAGGGGTATTTTTTGGTCAGCGCGACCTCTTCGTGCCGCTCCACATGAATCTGGCCGTTGGGCAGCCGGACGGCCAGCGCCCAGGCATCGGCGGCTTTCATCATGACCCCCTCGAGGGCCGCACTGCCTCCCAAAGCAGCCTGATTCAGAAAAAACCCCAGTTTGCGAAAAAGTTGTATGGCTCTAACCATTACCTTCATCCGATTCATCTTAGCCCATTGTGACGACCACACGACAGAGCGGCATGAGAAGGGGTGTCAAACCTGGTAGATGACCATTGAATTGAGCGTTGTAAAGGTAGCCGCACAGCCTAAAGGGAAAGTCGGCGAGAAGGCTCACCAACCCATCTCTCATGCGAACCGCCGTCTTTGCGAGGAGGCCAGAGGCCGACGAAGCAATCCAGGAGGTGTTTGCCAATCTACCGGCTGGTTAGGGCGATCTGGATTGCTTCGCATCCTGCGGATGCTCGCAATGACTTCCCGTTTTTCAGAGAAAATGTAGAGGCATCTATACGACTGTATGACTTGAATACTGCTGAACCACTGTCCAGAACAGCACAGCCGATTTTTGAGGGGTTGCCCGACCCGGTATTGACCCGCCGGTCAGTTTGCCTCAGTGATATGTTATAGTTCCCACATTATGGAACTTACACTCAAGTCTGCACGGCGCTTCGTGGACGAGATTCCTGTACCCCTGGCGGTGGTGGGGGTATGGGGCGGTGAGTTGAGCGAGGAAGGGCAAAAGCTGGATGCCAGGTATCGCGGTGCCCTCAGCAAGATGATGGATGAGCTCCACTTCAAGGGGGAGTTCGGCGAGACCCTGCTGGTTCCTCTGGGCGCAAGGCGTACCGAGGAAAGAGCCCCTGGCTTTGCTCTGCTGTTTGGCCTGGGTAAAAAACGCGGGGTCAGCCTGGAAACCGTGCGAAAGGCAGGTGCCAAACTGGTGCAGGAGATTACCCGTCTCGGTTTCAAAGAAGCCGTTACCGAAGCTTTCCTCTCGGACAAGTTTGGCAAGCAGGAAGCCAGCTATGCCCTGGCCGAAGGAGCTTTGCTAGGGGGCTACACCTGGAACAAATACAAGACCAGCAGCCCCTCCGGTAAACGGGGCGAAAAACTACGTTTGTGGCTGGCCCGTTCCTCGGGGCCTGCCGTAGACCGGGCCGAGATTGTGGCCGAGGCGGTCAACTATGCCCGCGATCTGGTCAACGAGCCGCCCAACATCCTGACCCCGGCAGAATTGGCCAAGCGGGCTGCCGAAATGGCCCAGGAGCTGGGGCTTGCGGTAGAGATTTGGGACGAAAGCCAGATCCGGCAGGCCGGAATGGGGGCCTTTTACGGAGTAGCCCAGGGCTCGGCCAACCCACCGCGTTTTATTCAGCTAACCTACAAGCCCCAGGCCCCTTCGGGGCGCACGATCGCCCTGGTAGGCAAAGGGCTGACCTTCGATACGGGCGGCTACTCCCTCAAGCCCTCCGAAAGCCAGATCACTATGAAGTGCGATATGGCCGGGGCCGCCGCCGTGCTGGGAGCCATGCGGGCCATTGCCAGGCTCCAACCTTCGGTAGAAGTGAGAGCCTACGTAGCCGCCGCAGAGAACATGATCTCGGGCACGGCCTACCGGGTCTCCGATGTGCTCACCAGCCTCTCGGGCAAAACCATCGAGATTCTCAATACCGATGCCGAAGGCCGCCTGACCCTGGCCGATGCCATTACCTATGCCGACCGGCAGGGTGCAGAGGCCATCGTCGAACTATCTACCCTGACCGGTGCTTGCGTAGTTGCACTGGGCGAAAAGGTGGCGGGTCTCTTTGCCAACGATGCCCGCTGGGGCCGTGAGGTGCAGGAGGCTGCCGAGCGAGCGGGCGAAAAAGTATGGCCGCTGCCCATGGAAGAGGAGTACCTCGAGGCCCTCAAGTCCAGCACCGCCGACCTGAAAAACACCCACGGGAAGAGCCGCTACGCCGGGGCCATCAATGCCGCATTATTCCTGGGCGAGTTTACCGAAAAGCCCCTGGTGCACCTGGATATTGCCGGCCCAGCCTATACCGAAAAAAGCCATGCCCTGGGCCCTGCGGGGGGCACGGGTTTTGGGGTTCGCACGCTGGTTGAACTGTTGGGGGGGTAGCGCCCTGCTGCTGCCACCAGCCCAAGTATGGTTCAAAGGGCCAGTACCACCTCTCCAGGATTGACGGAGGCTCCTGTCCAGGAATCTGTTGCGCTGCACGCCAGGTGCATGGTCAGCGCGGATTGTGCCGGGGGCGAAGCTCCTGGCCTGGAGGCTCGTCTCGGGTGGTATTTGCCACCCCGATTTTGTTGTACCTGACCCGATGCGGCTTGATAGGAAAAGAGGCTTCAAAAAAAACTACGGCGCCGGGTACATCCTGCACACTACTGGCATTCCGGGCATACTCCGCGCAGCTCGAGGCGGGCTTCTTCCACAAACCAGCCATTTTTGGCTTCTATCGCTTTTTTGATGGGCTCGGGATCGAACTCAGGTAAATCCTTGACCAGCACATCTTCTATATTTCCGCACTGGAGGCAGAAAAGATGGTGGTGCCGCTCATCGAAGCCATCGTAGCGGGTATTGCCCTTTTGATCCTTGAACTCCCACAAGAGACCCGAGTCACGTAGCACCTGGAGGTTCAGGTAGACCGTTGAGAGCCCGATACTGTAGCCTTTCTTTTTCAGAGCTTGGTACAGCTCTTCTGGGGTAGGGTGGGTGCTTTTGCGGTCGAGGTGGGCCAGTATTCGTTCCCTGGGCAAGGTATGGCGCAATCCCACTGCCTTTAACCGCGACCTGTAGCTTTCCCGCTCTTTGGTCTTTGCCATCTTCGACCCCCTTGTACAACTTTTATTACTATAAAACATTTTCAGAAAAAAATCACCATTGCGATAGTTATCGTATAATTTAGGGCTGAGGGGCTATATTTACAATGAACCCAGTCGGGGATTGCGGCGAAGGTCTACGGCGGGTTGTCTAACCTTGCCCCAAATTTGGAAGTGGGCAATTACGGGTTGGGTACTCGGAATTTGGCCGAGCGTTACATGGCAAATAACACCAGCACGCAACGGTGAAAGGTGATATACTGATTATGTTGTGGAGAGGCCAATTTACCGCTTCTTACATTTGGTTTTTGCGCTTGGAACGCTGCATCTGTTGGTCTTGCTTAGCCTAGAAGTACAGCGCCACGTTCAAACCCTGCAAGACATTGCAGCTGCCCAAATTCGCCTGGAGGAGCTTGGGCAGCGCAGCCAAAAACTCACCGACGAGCTTCAGGTAGCTGCCGATGCCCGCTACCGTGAGGGTTTAGCTCGACAGATGGGGTATGTGCACAAAGATGAGCTGCTCTACTTGCAAGCGCAGCCCAAAGTGACCCCAACCCCCAACTCTTCTAACTGAAAAAGTCTACCCGTGTACTTGGCCTCGATTCCTTGACCTGTTGTGCCTTGACAAGCAAGCCGACAAACCGACCGTACCGTTCATTCAAGATGGGCAATTCAAAGCAACCTACCTGGGAAGTCGTTACCCAGAACTGGTTCGGTCGGCAAATTTCAATTTCTTTCTAGTTCGGCATAGTATGAAGGCCGCATATGCTTGAACGGCTGACGGAACAATTTCTCGAGGATGAGGCACTCACTGATGGGCTATCCGATGAAGATGCCAGCGAGTTGGTGGGCTGGCTGATTGGTATAGTGGAAGATCTCGAGGCCGAGTCCAGCGAGATGCCCGAGCAATATGTGGGCCAGCTCAAGCGACTGGGACATGAACTGGCTCGAATAGCCCGCCGTTACAGCGTTCCGATTGAAGAGCTAATCGATTTGGTCGAGGTTGCCTGGGAAGAACCCGGTCAAGAACAATCCCCCAAACCCATGCAAGCCTGACGGGGGCCATAGAGCGCTTTACACACGTCTAATGCCATCCGGCTATAAGTAAGCTTTGTCCTGGACAGAACAGTGGCCGCCGTGATTGGTGGCCAGGGCTTTGAAGAGCGCGATAATCTCGATCATCAAAACATTAAGGTTTCTTAATATTGGTTGGTGCAAATGTAACGCGCTTGTAACGACGTAGGGTTTACTCTACAGGCATGAGCAGAGAGCATACATTGATAACTGAATTTAGTAGCACCCGGCCCTTCCGGGTTCGACCCCACCCGATGAGTAGCATTCGTACGTCGGTGCGCAACTGGCTGTTACCCGCCCCGATTGAATTCAGTGGCTGTGTGGCCATGCGCAACCAGGCTGGGCGCTCGCGCTCGAGGCATCTGGCCTAACGCCATTATTACGCCGGTAACTGCCCCGTGCCTCCCGGTGGCAGTTATTTTTTGCGTACCTGCTGAATGTGCCTTTTCCTACTGGTTTTGCCCATTGGGGCTGGCGAAATCAGCACCAATACGTACAGTCAGATCGGCATACAAAACGGCTTCTCCAGAAACCCTGTAGGGCACCCCGATGGCCTCCCCCAGCACCTGGGCCAGCTCCAGAGCGCCATTGGAGATCACCTCGCTGCGCGGGGGGGTACTCTCCACTTCACGCAACAGCACCCGCAACCCCAGTTCTCGTAGCTTGCGGCGCATCTCGATGGCGGCTGCCTCTTGAGGGGCTGCGTAGAGCACTACCGCTTGCTGTCCCTTCAGGTCCTCGAGGGTGGCCTGGACGGTCGCAGGCGTATTGCCAAAGTAGCGCTGCACCAGCTTGTCCAGTTCAGCCCGGTTGACCTCCCAGCCCTGGCCGAACTGGCCGGGGGTCAACAAGGAAACCAGTTGGGGCTGCTGGGCCGCGAAACCCATCAGGCTGGCAATCTGTTCACGGCTCAGGTCGGTACGGATGTTCTGCTCCACACTGGCTATGGCCTGGGGAATACGCAACAGGCCGGCTGGTGTCAGCAACTGTTGCTTGAGGGCGTTGAAGAAAGCCTGTTGCCGCTGAATGCGACCAATATCGCCCAGGGCATCGTGGCGAAAACGCAGATACCCTTCGGCCTGGATACCATTCAGGTGCTGGCAGCCTGGCTCCAGGTTGATGTCCAGCTTGGCGGCGGTATCCCGGTACTGCATGGGCTTTTCCACACAAACCGTGATGCCGCCCAGCGCATCCACGCCGTTGCGGATGGCCTCTACGCTCACGGCTACATAGCCGTCAATCTCAACGCCCGTGAGGTTGGTGACGACCTGCTTGGCCAGCTCGGGGCCGCCGAATTTGTTGGCGTGGTTGATGATGTACCAGCCGTAGTTGGGAATACGCACGTAGACGTCTCGGGGAATCGAGAGCACCGCGACACGTTTGGTACTGGGGTCGAAGCGCACCAACAGATTGACGTCCGAGAGGCCGCGAAAGTCTTCCGGGGCCCGTTGATGATAGTACTTGTACTCCGGTGCCACCCCCAGCACCAACACCGTGAGAGGCTGCTCCAGGTTGCGCGGTAATGCGCCAAAGCGCAAAAGTGGTTGCAATAGAGGATAGGCCCACCAGGCCGCCCCGGCCAGTAAAAGCAAAACCAACAAGGGAACGATACGCCGCATATCCTTGCCAGTCTAGCCTACTGCGGGTGAGAAAAGCCCAACTGCTTCAGTCCAGGGTGAAGCGGGGTTCCGACTCGTGCAGACGCACCCGGCGGATGATGCGCTGGTCGTGTTCGGTATCGTGGGTGCTGGCAATCACCGTCACGTAGTCGCGGATGGGGCTGCGCAGTACCTTTTTGGTCAAAACCTCTTCGACCTGGAAAATGCCCGCAGAGTTGTTCATGACCACCCGGATTTCTACCGGAACCTGTTCACCTTTCAAAATCTGTACCTCGTCCACTGCCAGGGCGCTGATGGAGTGGATGTCCACCGAACCCAGGGCAAAGGCCTTGCGCCCCCGGCCTTTGGTGATGTCGGTGCCGTCGGCCACCGCGGTGATGCCTGCCTCGATGGTGAGGGGTTCAGGCTCGAGGTCGTGGCAGTAGATGGAATGGAGCATGAAAGCCCTGAGCTCGATGCGCTGTTCGGGGTCGCGGTAGAGCTTTTCTAAAATTCTGTCCAGGATGGGAATAGCCAGCGTTACACTGAAGGACTCGTGGCGTGCGCGGTGTACCTGGTTGCCAATGTCGTGCAGCATGGTGGAGAGCAGCACGGTCAGGAAGGTGTCGTCGAGGTCGCCGACCCCGCTTTCCATCACATCGGGTTTGACCCCGTGGTCGGTGAGGAGTTGCAGGATAGTAACGCTGGCGGCCCCCGTCAAAAGCGCGTGCACCCGTCCGTGGTCGTTGTAACCCAGCTTGCGCACGGTGATGTAGTTGGCCATGTCCCAGTGGCCGCGGGCCTCGGCATCGGAGGTGAGCATCTCGTAGGCCGAGAGCGCCTTGGGATACCGCTGCAAACCCTCCCGTATGGCCAGGTCGGCCTCGACGTATAGCTTGGCTTTGGGCTGGGTGACCTGAACGGTGCGCTCGTTCATGACCGTACTGCCATCGCTCATACCCTGATGGTAGGGGCTAGAAAGGTGAGGGGCCGTGATAAAAGACACATGGGGAAGGGGTAAGGGTCGAGGGCCAGGCGCCTGGGGCCAAAAGTGGATGAGGGTCAAGGGTCAAGAGTTGAGGGCGGCCAATAACACACTGGTTTGTATCACCCTGCAACCCCGCAGGATTGCCCCATTACTCTCCCTTGAACTGCGCGGGGCGCTTTTCCAGGAAAGCCTGGGTACCCTCGCGCATGTCCTTGGTGGCACAGGCCAGGCCGAACAGGTCGGCCTCGATTTCCAGGGCCTCCTGCAAATCCAGGTTTTCGCCCCGTCCGACAGCTTCCTTGGCCAGCGCCAGGGCCACCGGGCCGTTTTTCAGGATGGCGGCGGCCAACTCTTTGGCGGTTTGCAAGGCATCCTCGCCCACCCGGTTAACCAGGCCCAGGCTCAGGGCCTCCTCAGCCGAGACATGGCGACCAGTAAAAATCAGGTCGAGCGCCCTGCCCCGGCCTACCAGGCGCGGCAGACGCTGGGTGCCGCCAAAGCCGGGGATGATGCCCAGGCCCACCTCGGGAAGGCCCAGTTTGGCTTTGTGGCTGGCTACCCGCAGGTCGCAGGCCAGGGCCAGCTCGAGGCCCCCTCCCAGGGCAAAGCCGTTGATGGCGGCGATGCTGGGCACCGGCAGGGCGGCAATCTCGTTGAAGACCGACTGGCCCATAATGGCAAACTCCCGGGCGGCGAACACGTCCTGCAGGTCGGCAATTTGCCCGATGTCGGCCCCGGCTACAAAAGCCTTGCCCTCCCCGGTGAAGATGGCCACCTTGACCTCGGGGTCCTGGGTGATGACCTCGGTCACCTCGGCCAGCTCAATCAGGACATCCTGGTTGAGGGCGTTGAGGGCCTGGGGACGTTGGATGGTGACGATGCCCAGGTTTTCTTCCACCCGGTAGGTCAGAAATTCAAAATCGGGTAGCTCGAGTTCAAACTTTTCTGCCACGGCGAACCTCCTGAGGGCCCTGGGGCCGGTGCGCTTGCATGGGCCAAGCATAACAGAAGCACAGGGCAGGAGGCAGGGGCGGATCTCGCGTTTACTTGGCCTCGAGCCAGTTGTCCCCCACGCCAATCCCAACCTCGAGGGGCACCGCCAGTTGCCAGGCCCCCTGCATGACCGCCCGAACCACTTCCGATACCTCCGGCACCCGGCTTTCTTCGGCCTCGACCAGAAGCTCGTCGTGCACCTGTAGAACCAGGTGGGCGTCCAGGCGCAGGAGCTCGGGCTGTAGTTTGACCATGGCCAGCTTCATCAGGTCGGCGGCGGTGCCCTGGACGGGCATGTTGAAAGCCATGCGTTCGGCGGCCTCACGCACGCTGCGAATGCGCGAGTCCAGGTCGGCTACAAAGCGGCGGCGGCCAAACAGGGTCTCGACGTAGCCGTTCTGTCGGGCCTCGGCCAGTACTTTTTCAATCCAGGCCCGCACCCTGGGATACGAGGCAAAGTAGCGCTCAATGAAGCGCTCGGCCTCGGCGTAGGGAATGGCCAGCTCGTTTGACAGGCGGTGCGCCGACATGCCATAGAGCACGCCAAAGTTGATGGTCTTGGCAGCCCGGCGCTGCTCCGAGGCTACCTGGGCCAGCTCCAGACCAAACATCCAGGCCGCGGTCTGGGTGTGGATGTCCTTGCCCTCGCGGAAGACCTGGATCAGGTTTTCGTCGCCGGACAGGTGGGCCAGCACCCGCAGCTCGATTTGCGAATAATCCGCGGCGATCAGCTTCATGCCGGGTGCGGCCCGGAAGGCTTTGCGGATGCGGCGGCCTATCTCGGTGCGGACAGGGATGTTTTGCAGGTTGGGGTCTATCGAGGAGAGTCGCCCGGTGGCGGTGCCGG
>CAZIXH010000396.1:0-3917 GCA_964543055.1 uncultured bacterium | reverse complement strand
CACCCAGCCCGCGCTCTTGCGCAGGCGCCGCTTCTCCAGATAGGTGTTGTCTACATCTACATAGTGTGCCCCGCGTACTTCTTTGGGTTTGTTGTCCATGTGAGCTACCTCCCACCAGCTCGCTTCAAGCCCGTTCGTGTGAAACCCGCAGACGGATCAGTTTTGCCAGCTCTTTCACCCCCTCTTCCAAACCTTCGGCGGTCTGGGCTCCAAAACACAGCCGGAAGTGCATGGTTTGGTCGGTCTGTACCAAAAACACCTCGCCCGGAGTGATGGCCACCCCCTGGGCCAGGGCCTGGTGGTGCAGCTCGAGGTTCGAAAACAGCCGGGGCAGGCTGACCCAGCAGGAGAACCCCCCTTCGGGATGGCTCCAACGCACGCCATCGGGCATGTGGCGCTTCAGGGCCGCTAGCAGCACATCCCGGCGCTTCTGGTAGATGGGAATGACCTGCCTCAGGTGCTGCTTGAGGCCGCCCTGGCGGATGAACTGGGCCGCAGCCCGCTGCAACAGGGGCGGGGGGCCGGTGATGTCGGAGACGTTGTGTAAGGCGGTGAAGCGCTCGAGCAGGGCCGGAGAGGCCACCAGATAGCCAATGCGCAACCCCGGCATCAGCACCTTGGAAAGGCTGGCCAGATGCACAACCCGAGCCTCCAGGCCCATCTTCTGGGCCAGAGCCAACAGCGGGGTGGGGGGCACCTTCTCGTAGCTCAAAAGGCCCAGGGTGTCGTCTTCGACCAGGGTAAAGCCGTAGGTCTGGGCCAGCTCCAGAAGCCGCCTGAGCCGCTCTTCGCGGAAGTGCAGCCCGGTGGGGTTGTGGTAGCTGGGAATGGTGTAGTAAAAGCGCGGGCGGTGGCGTTTTAGCAGGGCCTCGAGCTCCTCCAGCCGGGGGCCCTCTGCATCGAGTTGTACCGGCAGGGGCTTGAGGCGGAACTGCTTTAGGATGCCCAACAAACCCAGGTAAGTGGGCTCCTCCAGAAGCACCTCTTCGCCGGGTTCGGCCAGGGCCCGGCAGACCAGGGCCAGCCCCTGCAACCCCCCCACCGTAACCAGCACCTCTTCGGGGTCGGCCCTCACCCCACGCTGCTCCAAGAGCTCGCTGAGGGAGACCCTGAGCTCCGGCTCCCCCATCACCGAGCCGTAGCCAAACACCTCTTTGGCCAGGGGTTTGAACGCCTCCAGGCAGGCCCAAAAAGCCTCGTAGGGAAAGAGCGCCGGGTCGGCGGTAGCCAGGGCCAGGTTGTGCAGTACCCGGGTGTGCTGCAAGCGGTGCAGGTCGGAGAGCACCGAGTCGGGCTCCAGCCGCTCGCCAAAGCAGGGCTGTGCGGTGGGCTGGGCCTGGGCACTCACAAAAGTACCCCGCCCCACCACCGACTCGATCAGTCCGTCGGTTTGCAGCTCGCGGTAGGCGTTGTGAATGGTAAGGCGGGTGGTGCCGACCTCGCGGGCCAGGGCCCGTACAGTGGGCAGGCGGGTGCCGGGGGGTAGTTCGCCCTTGGCAATGCGGGTGCGAAACTCCTCGGCAATATGACGGTACAACGCCATATGTTTGTCATGCCGAAGCTTGACCCGCATCCCCATAGGCCCTCCTTTGGATGGAGGGCATTATATGCACAAGGTTAAAGCGGGGGAAAGGTACAAGTGGGCAGATTGTGCTAGGACAATCTTATATGACCTGAGACAAATCCAGAGTTGGATTATGCTTGCATCCAAACCCGTTGCACGCAGGAAGACGATGGCCTGGTTGCGGTTCTGACCACCCAGGCAGTACGGCCCCTGGCTCACCCCACTCAAGCCAGGCCCTCGAGCCCCTCGACCACCTCCGCCCAGCGGCTAAAGGTCTGCTCGAGGGCGGCCTCGAGCCGGTGCTGCTCCTGGGCAATCTGGGCGTACTCGCTGTGGTGCAGGCCCGGCTGGTTGGCCCTGTCCAGCGTTGCCTCAAGCTGGGCCTCGAGCTCGGCAATTTCGGCTTCCAGGCGTTCTTTCTCGCGCTCCAGATGCCAGCGCCCTTTGGCCCTGGGGGGCTTCGGATTCTGGGTTTCGACCCTGGGCACCGGACGCCCCTGCTTCCTGGGCACCACCTCGGCCTTGCGGCGCTCGAGGTACTCGCCGGGCGGGCCCGGATAGTCGGCAAACTGCCCCTCGAAGACGTGCCAGGTGCGCGTGGCCAGTTGATCGAGAAAAAACAGGTCGTGCGAGACCAACAGCAGGGTGCCGGGGTAGGCCAGCAGGGCTTGCTCGAGGGCCTCCACCGTTTCCAGATCCAGGTGGTTGGTGGGCTCGTCCAGCACCAGCAGGCTGGCCTGCTGCAGCGAGAGCGCCAGCAGGGCCAGCCGGGCCCGCTCGCCTCCGGACAGGCTCTTTACCTGCTTGTACTGGGCTTCGTAGGGAAACATCCAGGCCCCCAGCGCGGCATGGGCCTTCTCGCCCAGCATCCGGTAGAGCGTCTCGAACAGGGTGAGTTCGGGGTCGAAACCAGATAACTTCTGGTCGTAGTAGCCAACCCGCACCCCCGGCCCGGTCTTGACCCGCCCCGCCGGGTGGTCGGAAGGCAGCAGCCCCAGGAGCACCTTGAGCAGGGTGGTCTTGCCGGCCCCGTTAGGGCCAATGATGGCGATGCGCTCCCCATTCCGGACCAGCAGATTAGGAATTTCAAAGAGCCTCCGCGCCCCCAGGGTTTTTTGCAGGTTCCAGCCCTCCAATACCCGCTCGGCGGTGACCTCTTTTTCGACTGGAAAACGAATCCGCACGGTGGGGTCGTCCGGCTCGGGGGCTTCGGCCGCCTCCTGCATGAACTGCTCCAGGCGGGCTTCCAGGCTGTGGAGCCGCCTGGCGTGTTTGGCGCTGCTATGGGCCCAGCGCTGGGCCTGCTCCAGGATGCCCTCGCGCCGCTCTTTTTCCTTGAGCCAGTTGGCGTATTCGCGGGCTTCCTGTTCTTCCTGTAGCGCCCGTTCGCGGCGGAAAGCTGAGTAGTTGCCTTCGTAGAGTCGGAGCCTGCCCTTGCGGAGCCAGGCCATGCGCTCGGTCACCTGGTCGAGAAACTGCCGGTCGTGCGAGACCGTGACCGTGGCCCCCCCGAAGGATTGCAGGAAGTTCACCAGCCAGCCCACCATCTCGAGGTCGAGGTGGTTGGTGGGCTCGTCCAGCAAGAGCGCATCCGACCCCGAGAGCAATAGTGCGCCCAGCGCCAGCCGCCGGGTCTCGCCCCCCGAGAGTACGCTGGCTTTTTCCTGTTCCCGCCCCTCGAAGCGCAGCCCCTTCAGCACAGCCTCGTAACGCGAACGCTGCTGATAGCCCCCAATGGCCTCGTAGCGCTCGTGCAGCGCCTCCCAGCGCTGATAAATCTCGGGATCGGCCAGGTGGGTTTCCAGCCGGGCCAGTTCGGCTTCCATGGCCTGTATCCGGGCAAACCCACGCTTGAGCACGCTTTCTACGGTATCGCCGGGGCCGTACTGGGGGTCCTGGGGCAGCAGCTCGAGGTGCACCCCCTCGGTACGGTGAACACGCCCCGAGCTAGGCTCTAGTTCCCCCATCAGCAAGCGCATCAGGGTGGTCTTGCCCGAGCCATTGGCCCCCACCAGGGCCAGGCGGTCACCGTGTCGCAGTTCCAGGCTCACCCCGTCCAGCAGGTCGCGCGCGCCCAGGGTGTATTCGATTTGCTCGGCAAAAACAATCCGCACAACAGCTAGTCTATCGCGCCCCTCACAGACGTGGCCGCCCACGAAAACGAGAATGAGTCTGGGCCCAGACGCATGTTTTCGAGTTTACCGGCGGCTAGTGTTCTGTCCAGGACAAGGCTTTCCTATATTCGGATAGCTCAAAATGTGTGAAGAGCGCTCTAGCAAGCGGAGCATTCTGGGAGACTTGCCAGGGTTGAATGTGATCGGATGCGTCTCATCGGCCCTTCCGGGTCATTCGC
>CAZIXH010000395.1:0-3963 GCA_964543055.1 uncultured bacterium | reverse complement strand
TCCACGTACACCCCTCCAGGTCGAACCGCCAGCCAGTCCAGGGCTTCGTGGTAGAGCACCGAGGAATGGCTCACACCCCTCCTCTGCTGAGCGGGTGGTTGGGCGATTGGAAACCGTGCAGGGGCCGCATACATGGCTCATCCAATCAGGCCGCGCAGGGCCTCGGGGGTGGTGGGGTTCTCCACAAATTTGGTGATGTTGGCCCACCAGCGGCTCTCGCTCCAGAGCTCTAACCGGGTAGGCGCACCCACCACCACCGCATCGTTGGTGTCCTCGAGGCCGGCAAACTTGCGCAGGGGGGGTGGGATGGTCACCCTCGAGGCGCTATCCATCTGGGTCTTGTGGGCCCCGGAGTACAGGAAGCGCACCAGCTCCTGGGCGGCACGGTCAATCAGGGGTACGTTTTGCAACTGGCGTTCGATGTTGCTCCAGGCCAGCAGGGGGTACATGTAAAGGCAGCCCTCGAGGCCCCTGGTAATCACCACGCCATCCTCGATAAACGAGCGGAAGGACTGCGGAATCACAACCCTTCCTTTGTCGTCGAGGCTATACTGGTGTTCACCGAAGGGCATCTTGTTTTCTCCTGTGCAGATTCGGTTTTCAAGCTCGTCTCCCCACGAGCGTTTCCCACCGGAGGTGCTGTTCTGAACAGTAATGTACCACGCATTCCCCACTTTTTACCACTGTCTCCCACCTAAGCCCCACTTTTTCCCACCTGGGGAAAACTAAATGGGCGGAATCCCCACCAGGCCCACAAAACCCCTGTATGCGCAATACCCCACCTATTTTCCTTGTCTGGGACGCAAAAAACGCCCTTACATCCTGGTCATGAATTGGCAATACCAGGTTGCTCAGTAATGCTCCAAAAGGAACCTGCTGGCGAGCCTTAATACTTGGAGCCGCTCACTTCCGCCCCAAGGGTATAGGGGGGTCGGAATCCTTTTTGCGATACTCTCCGCCCTGGGGAGGCGCAGTAGCCTGGCCCAACTGCTGGGTGGGAGCCTGGTGTTGCTCTCGGTTGTTATCCTGCAACGGCGCTAAGCTGTTTGCGCTTGGCTACCAGCGCCCGGGTGGCTTGCTTGTGGCAGGGCTGACACAGGGTTCGCAGGTTGCTGGGTGCATGATTGCCGCCCTCCACCACCGGACGGATGTGGTCCGCCTCCCACAGGTCCGAGGGGGCCTTCCAGGCTTTGCGGGGCCGCCAGCTCTTGGGCAGCTCGGGTAAAAAGCCATGAAAGCCCCGCTCGGTAAGCTGCTGGGTCAGTTGGGTGTACTGCAAAGCCAGCAATCGGTACGCCTCGAGGTGGTAGAGATTTAGGTGAAGCCGGTTTTCGCGTCCAACTTGCACCGCTGCCTTCCACAGTTTCATCAGGGCGCTTTTGAGGGGGCGGGTGTCGGTGCCACAGACCTGACAAACGCCTTTCTCGCGCTTTCGCAGATGCTGCCGGGCATAGCTCCAGTGGGCCTGAAGGCGGTACTCGTGCACGCACGCGTCGCTGCACCAGGTTCGCCGACCCGGCGGCACCTCGTTGTTGCAGTGCACATAGCGGCACAGCCTGCGCCCGTTGGGGCCGCGCTCTTCATGTGGGCGCAAAAGCTCCTTGCCGATAAGGCGGCGGTTCATAGCTGGGATTGTACCGTTCCAAACCCCGCCATCTGCGTTGCGGCCTGCCGGGCCAACCGCAAGGCTGTGAACCTGGGCCACCGCAAAGTTGGGCGAGGAACCTTTGCAAAAATGCCACCCTGAGCTTTTGGGGTCGCAAAGGGTGGCAACCATTCTTTTGGTGAGGGAAGGGGCGTAAGCCGGGTTCTGTTTCCGCAGCCATCTCTCTGGGATAAGCGTCGCCGCTCACCTCGAGCGTCCCCGCCGCAGGTCGTAGCGAACCGGGTCAGTTCTGCCTGTCGGACTTAAGGGACTTGCAGCAGATGGGGTTTGCCTAGCTGCCCCTGTTTCCAGGGGCACTGGTGCGCTCTTACCGCACCGTTTCACCTTGCCCGGGTTGCCCCGGCAGTCTGCTTTCTGTTGCACTATTCCGTCGGGTTACCCCGCCCAGCCGTTAGCTGGCATCATGCCCTGTGCTGCCCGGACTTTCCTCTGGTGAAGCACCAGCGGCTGCGCCCCCTTCCCACACTCATATTTTAGCTCAGATAGCCCATTTCGGTAAGGATGGGCCTGGCTCGCAGCAGCGTGATGACATGGGTAGCCTCATTCAACAAACCCCTGTCCAGCATTTCATACACCTCGTCCAGGGAAAACTCCACCACCTCGATCAGCTCGCCGTCCTCTGGTTCGGCAGGCCGTACTACCTGGCTGTGCAGGGCAACAAAGGGATGGATGGTAGCGGCCACGATGCCCGCCAGGGGGCGGAAGGGCTGGATGGGAACCAGCGCCCCGGCCTCGGCCCCCAACTCTTCGCGCAGCTCGCGCCGGGCTCCTTCTTCGGGGGTTTCGCCCGGCTCGGCAGAACCCCCCGGAAGCTCGAAGAAGTATTCGCCCCATACGTGGCGGTATTGATGTACCAACAGCACGCTACCTTGCTGGGTGAGGGGCAAAATGGAGACCCACTGGTGCTGCCCCGGCACGTACATGTACGTTACCTCGCGCCCGTTGTGGGTGCGAAGCCGTTCGCGCACGATGGAGTAGGGGTGCTGGGTGAGGGCCTCGAGGTGCAGCCTCGTCCAGGGTTTAGCCGGTTTATCCATGAATGATTTTCTCAACAACCCTCTTCACACGATCCCCCGGCGCTACCGGCCCCAGGGCTTTGGTCACAATCCCAATGGCCGCCATGGGGGACTTGAGCGAGCCAAAATCCACATTGGCCCGTACCCAGGCTTCAAT
Organism: uncultured bacterium; assembly: GCA_964543055.1. Taxonomy (GTDB): domain Bacteria; phylum Deinococcota; class Deinococci; order Deinococcales; family Thermaceae; genus Meiothermus. Next base: position 1,124 of record CAZIXH010000395.1, on the reverse strand, counting down.
TTCGGCCTCGCTCATCTCCTGGGGTAGATATTTGTCCAGAAAAGCCATCTCAAACGCGTTGTGGTTTTCCTCCGCCGTGACCCGCAGGGCTTTTAGGATCTTCACGGCGTCGGCATCCGGCAGGGGTCTACCGTCGCCCTTGCGGTCGAGCTCGGCCTTGACCACCCGGGCAAAGTCGCGGCTGGCGGTGTCGCCCTTCTTCATGGCCTCGATAATCTCCTTTTTGATTCCGTCGTAAATAGCGGTGCTCATGCCCATAGTCTAGCCGGCCCTGGGTTCTCACACCGTTGTAAAGGTGCCAATGGATGGGCACTACGTTTAGGGTTGTGGGGGGGCGGGAGCATGGGGCGAGGTTCGTCGGGCTTTGAACACGTTACCCATTCACACGCTTTCAGCCTCTGGCGCAGGACGCTCCAGAGCTCAGGTTAGAAGCAGGGTTTGCGTACCAACTGTATTCGAACTTGCACCATACAAGCCAGACATATCAACGACCCACACACCTTGTAGAGCCTTTGGCTTTGAGCTTTTGGCTGTTGCTGAGTGTGGGAAATCTTCAAAGTTGAGTGCTCGGGTGAAGTCGGTAATGGAGGGTATGATTTTCCGGTATGCGAGCGCTTTTGTCAGTATCAAACAAGACGGGTCTGGTGGAGTTTGCCCAGGGTTTGCTGGGTCTGGGTTTTGAGCTGGTCTCCACCGGCGGAACCCACAAAACCTTGCAGTCAGCAGGGCTGCCGGTAACCTATGTCTCCGAAGTTACGGGCTTTCCGGAAATTCTGGATGGGCGGGTCAAGACCCTCCACCCCCGCATTCACGCCGGATTGTTGGCTACCAATAGCCCCCAGCACGAGGCCGAGTTGCAGGCCCATAACCTGACCCGCATAGACTTGCTTTGCGTGAATCTCTACCCCTTTCGGGAAACCCTGGCACGGGGGGCTTCTTTTGAGGAGTGCCTCGAGAACATAGACATCGGCGGGCCGGCCATGCTGCGGGCTGCTGCCAAAAACCACGAGGCGGTGCTGCCGGTCTGCGACCCTGCCGATTATTGGGAAGTTTTGGAAGCCTTGCAGACGGGGATTAGCAGCCAGTTCCGCCGCCGCCTGGCCCACAAGGCCTTTGCCCATACC
>CAZIXH010000394.1:0-2894 GCA_964543055.1 uncultured bacterium | reverse complement strand
AGCAGAAGACGGCATACGAGATCTAGTACGGTCTCGTGGGCTCGGCGATGTGTATAAGACACAGGTCGTAATGATATCCATACACTTTCACAGAAACCTTGGAAGTCTTTTGGTCATTGCGAGCATCAGCAGGATGCGAAGCAATCCAGCTCGCCCTTCCCAGCCGATGAGTTGACTAGTCTCCTCTGGCTTGCTTCGTCGGCCTCTGGCCTCCTCGCAAAGACGTCGGTTCGCTTGAGAGACTGGTTGGTGCACCTTCTCACCGACTTTCCCTTTAAACCGTATGACTACCTTTACGACGCTCTATGTAGACAAGTGCAGCAATGTTCATACCAACATTCTCGTCCCTCGAAGAGGCGCTCGGCCCTGGCTTTGCGCTTTAGGCTATGGGCCTTAAGCTAGAACCCGTGAGTGCCCTTTACCGCCAGGCCCGCCCCACCACCTTCGACGAGATGGTGGGCCAGGAGCACGTCAAAGAAGTGCTGCTGAACGCCCTGCGTTCAGGAAGGCTGGCCCAGGCGTACCTCTTTTCCGGGCCGCGGGGGGTGGGCAAGACCAGCAGTGCCCGCCTGATTGCCCAGGCCGTGAACTGTAGCCAGGACCCCAAGCCCTGTGGGGTCTGCGAGGGCTGCCGCCTGGTACGGGAGGGGCGGCACCCGGATGTGCTGGAAATTGACGCCGCCTCGAATAACTCGGTGGAGGACGTGCGCGACCTGCGCGAGCGGATTCTGCTGGCCCCCATCATGGGTCAAAACAAGGTGGTCATCCTCGACGAGGCCCACATGATGTCCAAAAGCGCCTTCAACGCGCTTTTGAAGACGCTCGAGGAGCCCCCTCCGCACGTGGTTTTCATCTTTGCCACCACCGAGCCCGAGCGGATGCCCCCCACCATCCTCTCGCGCACCCAGCACTTCCGCTTCCGGCGGCTTTCCGAGGCCGAGATTGTCGAGAAGCTGCAGCGTATCCTGGCCGGTCTGGGCCGCGAGGCGGAGCAAGAGGCCCTGCAACTGGTAGCGCGGCTGGCCGACGGGGCCATGCGCGATGCCGAGAGCCTGCTGGACAGGCTCCTGACCCTCGAGGGCCCCCTCACCCTCCAGCAAACCGAAGACGCCCTGGGCCTGCCCCCCCAGGAGGCTTTGTTTGCGGTCGCCGAGGCGCTGGACAGGGGGCAGATTCGGCAGGCTTTAGAACAGGCCCAGCACCTCTACACCCAGGGTTTCGCGGCGCGTACCCTGGCCCAGGGGCTCCTGGAAGCGCTGCGAGCCGGACTGTACGGGCGTATGGGGCTGGGCACCGGCCCCCATCTCGATCAGCCCGAGGAGCGCATCGTGGCCGCCATGACCGCCCTGGACGAAGCCCTCGAGCGCCTCCTCAAGCGCTCCGATGCCCTGTCGCTGGAGCTGGCCCTCCTGAGCGCCTACCAGGCCCTCCACACGGCCCCTGTGGCCTCTGCCACGCCTGCTGCAACCCCGGCCATTCCCGATTTCGACCCCAGGCCCAAAAAGGTAGAGGGTCGAGGGCCGAGGGTCGAGGGCAAGGAGAAGAGTTCCATGCCTCCCGCCCCTGCATCGAGTGTGGCCGACCTGGCCTCGGAGTGGCGGCAAGTCATGAATGCGCTCAAGATGACCATACGGGGCTTTGTGCGCGAGGCCGAACCTCGCTTTGAAGAGGACAGGGTGGTGTTGCTTTTCCCCGAGCGGGCCAGCTTCCACCACCAGGGGGCGCAGAAGCACCTCGAGGACATTCAGAAAGCCGTGCGGGAAGTGCTGGGTGTCCAGCAGGTTGAGCTGCGGCTGGGTGGGAAAAAAAAACTAGCGGATGAGCCTTCGGCCCGTCCCTTCTCGCCTCCAGGCAAGCCCACCTCTCCAGCGGCCGGCAGCATAGCGCCCGCTGTACCCCCAGCCGGGCCTACCCCTGCGGCTTCAGAACACCCACAACCACTACCCCCTGAAACCCTTCCGATACCCTCTCCAAGCAGCGCTACTCCTGTCGAGCCTGCCCCTGCCGACACGCCCTGGGAAGAACCCGATCCATCGCTGCTGCACCCCCCGGTGGCCGGGCCGCCCGAATCAGAGCACTGGAACCCCGAAGCCTCGCTGCTAGACCAAACCCCGCCCGAGGAGGCGTCGGAGGAGACCGGGATCAGGCCCACCAACGAGGCCAGCCTGCTGGAAGACCCACGTTTTCAAAAACTGGTACAGCTATTCGGCGGAAGGCTGCGCAAGTTTTACCCGGATGCCCCGCGCGAGGCCGCCCTCGAGGCGCCATCTGCCGACGCCGAGGGGGAGCTGGACTGACGTTTCGGGCTGAAGCTATGGAAGAGGGGCTCGAGGCCACCTCTTTGCTCACCCTCAGAGAATACTGGTATAGACTATGGCCCTATGAACACCACCGATCTCAACGGGGAAACCCTGGACAGCATCCTCAAGCGCCTGCGCCGCATCGAAGGGCAGGTGCGGGGTTTGCAGAAAATGGTGGAGGAGGGCCGCCCCTGCGAGGATGTGCTCACCCAGATGACCGCCACTAAGAAAGCCATGGAGTCCGCCTCTACCCTGATCCTTCAGGAATTTCTAACCCTCTGCGCTACCGATATCGCAAAAGGCAACAGCCAAAAACCCGCCCAAATTGCAGCGATGCTGCGCAAGTTTGCCGGATAAAACGATTGGTCTGGTAACAAAGTAACCAGCATGTCTTATACCAACTCTGCGCGTGAGCGGCGCTAAACGCGCCCCTCACTTGCCGCGCCAGGGGGCGCGTCCGAGGGACTTGTATATCGCTTTTGGGTCACTTCTGAGCAGATTCAGTATTAAATGAACCCGTGCTCTTCCCTTGATTGCTGGGGGGCCATTCCGAGGCGCATGAAGTGCAACGAGGAATCACGTACTGCATAGGAA
>CAZIXH010000393.1:0-6784 GCA_964543055.1 uncultured bacterium | reverse complement strand
GTCTTTGTACCACGGATAACTATCTTTTCCATAATCTTTGCCAAAACTGAACGAGAAGATTAAAAGGGGGGCAAGCCAGATGGGAAAAAAAGTGACGGCTGCTAGAGCCACTATAAAAGCATGTGACATAGTGGCGTTAAGGGGCAACTTAACCTCAGTACGTTTGGCTATCAATATTAGGATGGCCCAAAAAAGCACATCCAACCAGTCCAGATGTTTGCTATCCGGTAGGAAAAATAAAGTAACCTGAACACCTACAAACACTGTAAGCAGTGTAAGAATGTAGACAAGTATTTTTATTGGAGGAAGAGGAAGCGCTAACCGCACTAGTTGAGTTTATGGGAAAGCCCAAAAAAAGCGGGTACGGATGTCACATCCGCACCCGCAAAAGCGTTACTTGATTAGTTCCAATCGGTGCCAGCGCCAGCGGCCACAGCCAGGGCAACAAGGGCGGCAACCAGGGTCATGATTTTGAAGGCGATCTTTTTCATGTTTTCCTCCTTCTGGACGGCTTGGAAGCGCTTTTATTTGTTTGCTCCCAACCTTGAAAGAAACAATACGGTAAGACCTCCCGAACTGTCAAGACATACGGGAAAACCTGTACTTGATTTAGAATGTATCAAGATTACAATATGGCAAATTTGTGGTGCCTACCGAAGTAGACGAATTTAGACTAGAGGCTCTTGAGGGTGCGGGTAGTGATTTTTTCACCGAAAAATAGGCGCAAGCGTTACGTGCCAAAAGGGGAAGCTGGGGTTCAGGTGCAGATGAAAAAAGCCGCCCTGGGGCGGCTTTGGGAGGGGCAAAGGCCCTTTAGGACAGAGGTACCTCGATGGTGGTTTGGTCGAGGGTGAGCTCGAGGCGATGGGCGGTCATATCTCCTACTACCATGCGAAAACCTGAGTTGGGGACAATCTCCTCGGTCTGGAGGGGGGTGCCTTCGGGGCCGACCAGCGCTACCTTGGCCGAGCACGATGCTCCACCCTCGCGCAGTAGTTGCCCTAGCAGGAGCCCCTGATTGCCGTCGTGCCTGTAGCTGAGGTCTAGGTAGTAGTCTCTGGCCTGAAAGAGTTTGGTCCAGCCAGAGCTGGTTGCAGCGGAGCGCAACCCTGGGCGGGTGGCCCCATCCGATGACATAATGAGTACGGCTTGTTCCTTCATCTCTCCCTGCCTTTCAATGCCTTGCGAACGTTGAACTCCTGTACTGAGGTGTTATCTGGGTCGTAATCCGCTGAAGATAGTGGGTTCAAGAAGCTCAGTTACACCCTTTCAAGTATTATAATCTAAAAAGCGGAGTGCTTCTAGCGAATATGCCGAAAAAAACACCAGGACAGTATTTTTTAAGCAAGGGCATTTTGCCGAACAAGCTGACCGATCACCTCGAGAAGCTCTACCCCCTCGAGCGCGAGGTCTTGTTGGCGCGGGCCTCGGGGGAAACCCTGCGGGCCATTGGGATGCGCCTCGAGCTGACCCCCGAGGGGGTGCGGCAGGTTGAGCATCGGGCCCTGAGGAAGCTGAAGGGCGAGAACACCAAAGAACAGGCTCAGGGCCGGCGCTTTCGCCTGGCTGTTGAGCAGCGCACGGGTGAGCCGCTAGAACGGGTGGTTGAGCGTTTGTCCAGGGCTGAACGGGAAGTGGTGCTGGCCTATGCCAACGGAGCTTCTTTGTCCGATCTGGCCCCTTCCCTGGGTATGAGCGTTACCGAGGCCACCGTTTTGCGCGACCAGGTGGTGGCGCGCCTGTTGGGTGAGGAGCGGGGCTCCCGGGCCGGCAAGTGGGTGGAGCTGAAAGCGGCAGTGGCGGCGGCTCTGGACGAGAGTCCGCTGACCTACGAGGAGCTCGAGGCACGTTTTCCCATGTCCCGCCGCAGGCTCATGAAACTGATGCAAGAGCTTGTGACGGAAGGCCGGGCTGACATAAGCGATGAATACCCCTTCCGCTTTTTGGGCAAGGAAGAGCTGGCTGCAGTTAAAGCATAAATAAAATCCCCCCTGAAGGGGGGTTTTGGTGGGCGCGACTGGACTCGAACCAGCGACCCCTACCGTGTCAAGGTAGTGCTCTAGCCATCTGAGCTACGCGCCCGCGTGGGCTTGGGTTTTGCTCCAGGTTTCTCCGCTTGCGGAAAACGTTGGAGGCGCTGACCGGATTCGAACCGGTGAATGGAGGTTTTGCAGACCTCTGCCTTACCACTTGGCTACAGCGCCACAGGTGCCACCTGAAGTGGCTCAGCAAACGCTAGGTTAGCATTTGCCAGAGGGTGTGTCAAACGGTTTTCGGGTACGATTGAACCGTGCGCGAAGTATTCATCAAAACGCCGGGGGGCTTTCGCTGGCCTTTTTCCAAGGGCCTTCTGGTGGAGTCCATGATGATGGCGGGGTTGAAAATGGAGCCCGCCATGTCGGTGGCCCACACCATCGAAGAGCAGCTCAAGACCCGTAAGAAACCCGAAATTACAGCTTCGGCGCTCAAGAAGCTGCTCATTCAGGAGGTGGAGAAAAACTTTGGCCCCGAGCTGGCCGAGCGCCTCAGAGGCCAGACCCAGGCGTTTGAGGACATTGTGGTCAAGGAGGGGTATCGCCGCCGGCCTTTTTCCAAAGGGGTGCTGGCCCGCAGCCTCGAGGACGCGGGATTTTCCATGCGTGAGGCGCAGGCGCTGGCCCGGGCGGTGGAAAACCGCTTGCGCCGCAACGGGGTGCGCTCTATAGACGCGGACGAACTCGAGAAACGCATCACCAACGAAATCGAGGAGCTATTTGGCCCTGCCGCCCGAACCCGCTATGCGGGGCGGCAAGCGCTGGCCGGGGAGATTTTTGTGGAGGAGGGCGAGGGCGAGCCTCGAGTGCCTTTCTCCAAGGGGGTGCTGGCCCAGTCGGTGATGGCCGTGGGGCTTTCGCCCGACTCGGCGTATCGCCTGGCCCGCGATGTAGAACGACGCTTGCGCGATGCGGGCTCGGCGGTGGTGACCCGCGACTACCTGCGCAAAGCGGTCTCGGAAGAGCTTTTGGAAGAAGCGGGGGAGGAAGTAGCCCGCCGCTATCATCTGCTCCGCAGCATTCGGCGGGCGGTCAAGCCGGTGCACCTCTTGATTGGCGGGGTAGCCGGGGTGGGCAAAAGCGTGCTGGCCTCGGCGCTGGCTTACCGGCTGGGCATCACCCGCATGATTTCTACCGATGCAGTGCGGGAAATACTGCGGGCGACCATCCCCAAAGACCTGTTGCCCACCCTGCACACCAGCAGCTTTGACTCCTGGCGGGCCCTGGCTACTCCCCACACCGCCGAGCCCAGCCCGGCGATGGTTATGCAGGGCTTCCGCGACCAGGTCTCGAGGGTGGCGGTGGGCCTCAGGGCCATTCAGGAGCGCAGCGCCCGCGAAAAAACCTCGCTGGTGGTGGAGGGGGTACACGTGGTGCCGGGCTACATGACCCACCAGCTTCAGAACGAGGTGATCCAGATTCCCATCATGCTGGTGCTCGAGGACGAAGCCCTGCACCGCGACCGCTTTGCCCTGCGCGAACGCGAAACCAGGGGCTCGCGTACCAGTGGGGCCTATGCCCAGCACTTCGACCAGATTCGCCTGATTCAGCAACATCTGGTGGAGCTGGCCCGTGGGGCGGGCATTCCGCTAATTCCGGCAGAAAACCTGGATCGGGCCATTGACAAGGGCCTCGAGGTGATTGTGGATCGCTTGCAGGAAGCCTACTTCGACGTGGTGCAGGGGTAGTGGGGTCGAGGGTCAAGTGTCCGGGGTCGAGCGCTGGGCTGAGTAGTTGGGCTGAGCCTCTTGGCTTTGGGTGGTACCAAACAAGTGGGGTTCCAGGCGCGTTGTAGCCTTGAGGGGTGAACGACTTTATCCAGATGAAGGGGCTTCCGGCCATTCCACCGCTGGGCATTGGCACCTGGCAGTGGGGCGATAGGCTGGTGTGGGGCTATGGCAAGGGCTACCAGCAAGACGATACTCGGGCGGCCTACCAGGCGGCCCTGCAAGGGGGCGTGCGGCTGTTTGACACCGCAGAGTTTTATGGTTTTGGGCTCTCGGAAAAGCTGATTGGGCAGTATTACCATGCCCACCAGCCCAAGCCCCTGGTGGTCAGCAAGCTGTTTCCTTACCCCTGGCGCTTTTCCCGCAAAACACTTATCGGGGCGCTCAAAAAGAGCCTCGAGCGCCTGCAAATGAAGCAGCTCGACCTGTATTTGCTGCACTGGCCCTGGAAGCCGGTCTCGCTCGAGGACTGGGCCCTTTCGCTTGCCGAAGCCTACGAGCAAGGGCTGACCCGGGCGGTGGGGGTTTCCAACCACAGCCTGCCGCAGCTCGAGCGCGTGGCGCGGGTGCTGGCCAAACACCAGGTTCCCCTGGCGGCCAACCAGGTCGAGTACCATCTGCTCGAGCGCAAACCCGAGCAGTCGGGCCTGCTACAGGCCATGCAGGCCGAAGGCATTGTGCTGATGGCCTATAGCCCCCTGGCCATGGGCTGGCTGACCGGCAAGTACAGCCTGGAGAACCCCCCGCCGGGCCGCTACCGGGCGCAGCGTTACGTGACCCACAAAGCCCAAATTCCAGGACTTCTTCAGACCCTGGGCGAGATTGCCCAGAATCTGGGTGCGACAAAAGCCCAGGTGGCCCTGCGCTGGTGCATCCAGAAAGGCACCCTGCCTATTCCGGGCGCCAAGAATGCACGGCAGGCCGAGGGCAACGCGGGGGCCTTACAGATTCGCCTGTCGGACGAAGAGATGACCCGCCTTGACGCCATCACCTAACGCATTAGAAACCAGGTTGATATAGCGGCCTATTAATCGCCCCTTGATTGGGGCCGGGGTTTGTAACGCTTGTAGGTGCAAATGAGTGTTTATCTTCTGAGGCTTGATGTAGCCTCGAGGGAGCATGTGGGCTTTTACCTCAGGAGGTTACGTGATGCGAAGTTTTCTGTTTGCACTGTTGGTGGCGCTGCTGGTGGCTTGTGGGGCCTCTCCCAAGACCGAGGTCTTCATGTCACCGCAGACCGTTGGCACCCTATATTCGGGCTTTACCGTGCAATTGCGAGCCCTGGTGGCCTACAACCAGGATCGGCGGGTTACCTGGAGCAGCACCGGCGGCCAGCTTGTCACTACCAACACCGAAGCCGTTTTCGTTGCCCCAGAGGCCCCTGGCACCTATACCGTTACGGCTACCAGCGTGGGCGATCCCAGCGCCAGGGCTTCGGTCAGTATTGTGGTCGAAGCGGGTACTGGTTTTGTGCAGACCTCGGTTCGCAACGCCGCCAACGGCCAGGCTCTTAGCGGGGTGAACTTCAGGTACTGCAATACCCAGGGCTGTACCCCCAGTACCTCCGTTAGTAACCCATCGGAAAACCCTGTTGGCGACTACAGCTTTCAACTGGCCGGTGGTACCTACAATTTGCAGGTAAGCCGTACCGGATTCTTGCCCGTGATCATCTATGGCGTTACCGTGCGGCACGAGCAAACCACCTTCCTCGAGCAAATACAACTGGTCGAAGACCAGGGCGGCCTGACCGGTAGTGCGGGCGGTCAGATCACCAATGCCCAGGACGGCACGGTGGTACCCGACGCCCTGCTCGAGCTCCTGGCCGGCATCAACGCTACTACCGGAACCGTAATTGCAACGGCTACCACCAACCTGTCGGGCAGCTATACCTTCAGCAACATTCCAGCCGGCAACTACACCGCTACCGTTAGCAAAGAAGGTTTTACCCCCAACCGCTTCACCGTAACGGTGGTGGGCGGCCAGACCCTTCTCAATCAAAACGCCAGCATCTCGCCCCCCATCGCCGACCGCCAGTGGCGCTTCGTACTCACCTGGGGCCAGACCCCCTCTGACCTCGACTCCCACCTGACCGGCCCCACCCCGCCGAGTGCAGGCGGCGGACGCTTCCACACCTACTATGCTGCAAAAGAGTACAGCCTCAGTGGCATCCGCTACGCCAATCTGGATGTGGACGACGTAACCAGCTTTGGCCCCGAGACCACCACCATCTACGAACCCACCGGCGGCTCGGGCGTCTATCGTTTCTCGGTGCACGACTTCAGCAACAAGGACTCCGCCAACAGCAGCGCCATGGCGGCTTCGGGTGCCCAGGTGCGGATATTCCGGGGCTCGACCCTGGTGGCAACCTACAGCGTGCCTAACCGACCGGGCACCCTCTGGACGGTGGCTGAACTCGACCTCACCAACCCCAGCTATCCCATCCTGACCCCCATCAACCGCATGACGTTTATGAGCAACTCCGCAGGGGTACAGCGCATCGGCGAGCTCGAGCCATTCCAAAACCTGCCTGCAAAGTGATACCAGATTTGCCCAAAAGTGACCCAAAAGCGATATACAAGTCCCTCGGACGCGCCCCCTGGCGCGGCAAGTGAGAGGCACGTTTTGCGCCGCTCACGCGCAGAGTTGGTATAAGATGCGGGCATGTTCAGCCCCAGGGAGTGGCAGCGAGAGCGCCTTCGCCGACAGCCTTTTCCGGCGGAGTGGGTGCCGATTCTGGAGCGCAACGTAGCACATTACCGCTTTCTGAGCCCCCAGGAGCAGCAGGCCTTGCAGGGCCATGTGCAGGTGTTTTTGCACGAGAAGCCCTTTGAGGGGTGTGGGGGCCTGGAGATTACCGATGAAATTCGGGTGACCATCGCCGCAGAAGCCTGTTTGCTTCTGCTGGGCGGGGCCAGCGACGGCTTCCCGCACTGCAACCGGGTTCTGGTCTACCCCAGCGCCTTTGTGTCCACGGTGACCCAGGTTTTGCCGGGGGGCGTGCTGGCCAAGGGCGAGGTGGCTCGG
>CAZIXH010000392.1:0-3749 GCA_964543055.1 uncultured bacterium | reverse complement strand
GTTGACCAGGGTGGTGCGGCTAAGGCCTACTTGCTGACCGATCTCCCGATCCTTCAGACCCTGATGGGCCAGCAGCAGGGCCTGGGCCCGTTTGTAGACCCGTACCTCCACGGTACCCTTCTTGCACAGGTGCAGCAGGCTGCTGCGTTCTTTCCTTTGCAACCGCACTGGGTAGAGTTGATTTTGCATGTTATCAGTGTACAGGCATCTATACGACTGTGTAATAAGGGTGTCGCCCACATCAAACAAAACCGCACTCACCATAGCGCCCATGTTAACCCAGCATTATGAAAACAAAGCCAGCATCTGCATTCCCCTCGAGGTTGCCCCCATCCCCAGCGCGTGATAGTCTCTTGACGTTGCTCACCAGATGGTCCCGTGAGGCCATGAAGAGCAAGGGATCCCGAGTGAAAAAACCGTACCCCATCACCCCTACCCCGCCACGGAGAGGTGTAGCGCCTGACAAGAACCCAGTCAGGCGGCCTGGCGCTTTGTTCTGGATAAAAAACCATGATTGACCGCTACCAAACCCCCGAGATGCAGGCTTTGTGGAGCGAGGCCCGCAAGTACCAGACCTGGGCCGAGGTGGAGATTCTGACCCTGGAAGCCTGGGAAAGCCTGGGGCAGGTTCCGCCCAAAACCGCCCAACGCTTGCGTGACGCACTACATCAGAAACCGATTGATGCGGCTTTCGCAAAACGGGTAGACGAAATCGAGGCCGAGACCCGCCACGACATTGTGGCCTTTACCCGCGCCCTGACCGAATGGACCGGCGACGCTGAAGTAGCCCGCTGGCTCCACCTGGGCCTGACCAGCACCGATGTGGTAGACACCGCCCAAAACGTCTTGCTCTCGCAGGCCCTGGGCCTGCTCGAGCAGGAACTGGCACAGGTGCAGGAGGCACTCAAGAACCTAGCCACCCGGTACAAGCACCTGCCTGCGGTGGGGCGCACCCACGGCGTCCATGCCGAGCCCACCAGCTTTGGCCTGCGTTTTATCAGCTTCTACGCAGCCTTGTTGCGGGACGGCGAACGCCTGCAGAAAGCCCGCGAAGGCATCCGGGTGGCCATGATTTCCGGCTCGGTGGGGAACTACGCGCACGTGGAGCCTGCCGTGGAGGCCTGGGTGGCGCGGAAGCTGGGCTTTCAGATCGAGCCGGTCTCCACCCAGGTAGTGCCGCGCGACCGCCATGCCGAGCTGATGGGGGCCCTGGCCATTCTAGGAGCCAACTTAGAGCGGATCGCGGTGGAGCTGCGCCACCTCCAGCGCACCGAGGTACTGGAAGCCCAGGAACCCTTCAGCTACAAGCAGACCGGCTCCTCCTCCATGCCCCACAAGAAAAACCCGGTGGCGCTGGAAAATATCTCGGGGCTGGCGCGGCTCCTGCGCAGCAACCTGCAAGCCGAGCTCGAGAACGTGGCCCTCTGGCACGAGCGCGACATCTCGCACAGCTCGGTGGAGCGGGTGATTCTGCCCGACTCCACCACCCTGGCCCACTACATGCTGCGCCGCCTGAAGCGGGTTTTGCAGGGGTTGGTGGTCTACGAGAAGCGCATTGCCCACAACCTGCACCTGACCCGGGGGCTGGTGTACTCCCAGCGGGTACTGGGTTTTTTGATCGAGTCCGGCCTGGACCGAACCACCGCCTACGAGCTGGTGCAGCGCAACGCCTTGCAAAGCTGGGAAGAGGGGCGGGATTTTCGGGAACTGCTCGAGGCCGACCCGGCCTGCCCACTCAAAGGAGAAGCCCTGGCCCAGGCCTTCGACCCCGGCTATTTTTTGCGGCATGTGGATACCATCTACGCCCGTTTTGGGCTGTAGAGGGGTACTATAAGGAAAGACACCCGTTCAGACGACCAGGATTCGCCAGCATAAGGGGAGCGCCCAGACAAAAGAGGTTCAGATGGAAAAACTGTACGAGGGGAAAGCCAAGGTTATCTATCCGGGCCCCGAGGCGGGGGTGGTACGGGTCTACTTCAAAGACGACGCCACCGCCTTCAACGGGCAGAAACGGGCCCAAATTGCCGGCAAGGGAGTGGTCAACAACCAGGTTTCGGCGGCCCTGTTCCGCTACCTGGAAGCGCACGGCATCCCCACCCATTTTGTGCGCCAGCTTTCCGAGCGGGAGATGCTGGTGAAGCAGGTGCAGATTGTGCCGCTGGAGGTGATTGTGCGCAACCGCACCGCCGGCAGCTTTTCCCGGCGCTATGGGGTGGAGGAAGGCCGGGTCTTGCCCTATCCGCTGGTGGAGTTCTCCCTCAAAAACGATGCCCTGGGCGACCCGCTCATCTACGACGATGCCGCGCTGGCCCTGGGGCTGGTGAACGGTAGCGAGCTGGCGCGCATCAAGGAGCTGGCCCTGAAGGTAAATGCCTTGCTGAAGGAGTATTTTGCCCAGCGCAACCTCGAGCTCGTGGACTTCAAGCTCGAGTTTGGCAGGCTTTTGCACTCCGCCGCCCCCACCGATGAGCGCGGCGCTATCGTGCTGGCCGATGAAATCTCGCCCGATACGATGCGCCTGTGGGAGATGGGCACGGGCGAGAAAATGGACAAAGACCGCTTCCGCCGCGACCTGGGCGGGGTGGAGGAAGCCTACCAGGAAGTGCTGCGGCGGGTGCAGGCAGAGCCTTCAGCCTGAAACATGTTATGAAATACCATATAACCCTTTTGATCGAGCTGAAAGACGGCATCCTCGACCCCCAGGGGCGGGCGGTGGAGGGCGTTTTGCATGGGCTACAGTTCAAGGCCCAGAACGTGCGGGTGGGGCGGGTGCTGGAGATGGAAGTGGAGGCCGGTAGCGAGGCGGAAGCCTCCGACATGGCCCACAACATCGGCAAGGCCCTGGCCAACCCGGTGATGGAAGTGTTTGTGGTGGAGGCGGTGAAGGAACTGGCATGAAGGTAGCGGTCATTCAATTCCCTGGCTCCAACTGCGACCAGGATGCGGTCTGGGCGCTAAAGCGGGTGGGGCTCGAGGCCGAGCTGGTATGGCACACCGAGAAAAACCTCGAGGGCTTCCAGGCCGCTATTTTGCCGGGTGGCTTCTCGTATGGCGACTACCTGCGGGCCGGGGCCCTGGCCAAGTTCTCGCCTGTGATGGAGGAGGTGCGCCGTCTGGCCCACCAGGGTTACCCGGTGGTGGGTATCTGCAATGGCTTCCAGGTGCTCACCGAGGCCGGGCTGCTGCCGGGGGCGCTCCTGGCCAACACCAATCTGCACTTTACCTGCAAGGATGTGTACCTGCGCGTCGAACGCACCGACCTGCCCTTTACCACCGGCTACCGGCCAGGGCAGGTGCTGAAGATTCCCATTGCCCACGGCGAGGGGCGCTACTACGCCGATGCCGAGACCCTGGAAAGGCTCGAGCAAAACCGACAGGTGGTGTTCCGGTACGCACCGGCCCCCTCTTCGGCAGGGGGCGAGGGCGATGGTTTCAATCCCAATGGCTCTTTGAACGACATCGCGGGCATCGTCAACGAGCAAGGCAACGTGCTGGGCATGATGCCCCACCCCGAACGCGCGGTAGAGGACGCTCTGGGCTCTGCCGATGGACTGCCTTTTTTTACCAGCCTGAAGCAGGCCCTCGAGGCGGTAGGTGCATGAACCCTATGAGCAACGCTTACGTTTACAGTGCTTTACAAGTGCCTCGTCTGGCGCTCGAGGCGGTAGGTGCATGAACCCTATGAGCAACGCTTACGTTTACAGTGCTTTACAAGTGCCTCGTCTGGCGCTCGAGGTTGTGGCGTAGGC
>CAZIXH010000391.1:0-3143 GCA_964543055.1 uncultured bacterium | reverse complement strand
GGCCACCAGCGCGGCCCCGTGGCGTTTGGCCAGGGCGGCCACCTGGTCGAACTTTTCCAGGCCATCCTCGAGGTTTACCGAGTTCAATATGGCCCGCCCGCCCAGGTGCAGCAGGGCTTCCTCCATCACCTCGAGCTGGGTGGAGTCAATCATGATGGGAATGGGCACGCTGGTGGCAAAGCGCCTCAGCACCTCGCGCATATCCCGCACCTCGTCGCGCCCGGTCCAGGCCACCGATACGTCCAGCACGTGAGCGCCTTCGGCCACCTGCTCTGCGGCCAGTTCGCTCATACCGTCGAAGTCGCCGGCAAACAGCAGCTCGCGGAACTTCTTGCTCCCCGTGGCATTGGTTCGCTCCCCCACAATCAAAATGCCGGTGTCCTGTTTGAGCGGGACGCTCTGGTAGAGGCTGGCCACCTGCCCGCTGGGTCGGGAGGCTGGGGTTAGCAGGTCCGGGCTGCGCTCTGGCCTCGACTCCAGACCCCGGACGGCCTGGGCCAGCACCCCAATATGCTCCGGCCCGGTGCCGCAGCAACCGCCCACCACGTTCAGGCCGTACTCCTGCACAAACTTGAGCTGCCAGCGGGCCAGCTCGGCGGGGGTGAGGTCGAATACCGCCCTGCCCCCCTCGTTGCGGGGCAGGCCCGCGTTGGGCAGGCAGCTCACCCAGCGGGTGCTGTGCTGGCAGAAATGGCGGATGTGGGAGTCCATCAGGTCGGGGCCCACGGCGCAGTTGATGCCCACCACATCTACCGGCAGGCTCTCCAGCACGGTCAGGGCGGCGCTGTCGTCGGTGCCGACCAGCATGGTGCCGGTGGCCTCGATGGTGACCTGCACCTGCAGGGGCACCTCGCGCCCTGCGTCCTGCATGGCCTGCCGGGCGGCCAGCACCGCACAGCGCACCTGCAGGATGTCCTGGCAGGTCTCGATGATGAGCAGATCCACCCCGCCGCGCAGCAACCCCCTGGCCCCGGTGCGGTACGAGGCAAAAAGCTCCTTCCAGCTAATCTGCCCCAGCGAGATGAGCTTGGTGCCGGGCCCCAGCGACCCCGCTACAAAGCGGGGCTTTTCGCTCAAATAGGCCTGGGCCGCCTTCTGTGCAATCTGGGCGGCGGCGAAGGCCAGGTCTTCGGCCTCGGCCTCGAGTCCGTACTCGGAAAGCACATGGGGCAGACAGCCAAAGGTGTTGGTTTCAATCACGTCCGCGCCCGCCTCGAGGTAGCTGCGGTGAATCGCCTCGATCACATCCGGGCGGGTGCGGTTCAAAATTTCAGGACAGCCGCTATACTGTTCGCCCCCATAATCCGCGTCGCTCAGGTTGTACTTGAAAATTTCGGTGCCCATGGCCCCGTCGTAGACCAGCACCCGCTCCGATAGGGCTTTCAGATACGGGAAAGCCTCTGCACGGGCCGCCCGCTGGTAGCCCTGGGCGGTCAGGGGTTCGATGCCTTGCTCGGCGAAGAAGTCACGCGGTGCGCTCACACTCACAAGGGTTATTGTAGGGCATGGTATACCAAAGCTAAAGGCGGAGCATCTTTATCCAGAGCCCATAGCTGATAGCAAATTGCCCACAGCCGATAGCCATTGGACAGACTGGCAGGGTTTTTGGATGGTTGCTTGGTTTGAGACACTGAGAACGGCTGCGTCAATGCCACAAGGACCATCGAATCCAACAACAAATAAACCTGTCATTCCGAGGAGGCGTTAGCCGACGAGGAATCTGATACCGTGCAAGGCGCTTGATTGTTGGGGATGGTAGCCCATCAGATTCCTCGCTGCGCTCGGAATGACACATTTGACTGGGTTTTTGTGCCTGTCGCGTCATCGTTCTCAGTAGGTCACATGTCATCAGCCAGGACGCTTTCGGCCTTCGGCTTTAGGCTTTCAGCAGCCTCATAGAATGACAACTTCAAGTGTACCGATCCAGTACCTTATGCTTTATTTCTGCGGGTTTTGCTCAGCTTCGAGTTCCCACAGCAAATCGCGCAGAATCCAGCCTCTGCCGGGCGCTTGCAGCTCGCCGCTGCCGATGCGCTCAATCAGATAATGGCGGACTTTGGCAATGGGCAGGCCAGCGTGTATGAGCTCCCCCAGGTTACGGCTTCCATCCAGCAGCACGGTCATGTCCCTGGGGTCGCGGATGCCTGCCTGGGTACGGCGGGCCGAAGGGTGGCGGATGCGCAGGGCAAACCAGGCGTATTTACGCAGTTTGGTCAGGTCGCCCTCCCGGAGCCCGCGCCAGGCCCGCTCGGTGGCGATGATAAGTGGAACCCCCCAGCTTTTGGCCGCCGCACGCACACTTTTGCCCCCCACAAAAACCGCATAGGGCTCTACCGCCCGGGGGGTTTCCAGAACCCGGCTGGGGGAGTCCAGCACACTGCGAAAGCGGGTCCACTGGTCGTTCAGGCGGGCCCACTCTCCCATGAATGCTTTGAAGGACATCAGCGGAACACCCTGTACCGCCCCGGCTTCAAACTTAAAGCGCCCTTGCTCGGGGTGTAGCGGAAAGGTCGAGATGGCCTCGAAGCCCTCCCAGTCCAGAATGCCCCCCGCAACTACCTCGCCCTCCTCAAAGTGCAGATGCAGGGGGAGTTTGCCACTTTCCAGGTGCAAAACCCCGGTTCCACGGTTCGCGTGGATCATCTCCAGAACATCGCTCAGCGGGATGGTACTGAAACTGCCTTCCACCGCAAACCCTCTCCTGGCCCCAGCGCCAGGGTGGAGCCCTGCCCCACATAGTCTTGCATGGCTCTGCGAACGGCCTCGGTATGGTGAATCTCGGTCAGTGCAGCCAGGGTTGGGCCAGCGCCCCCCACAAAAGCGGCCAGCGCACCCGCCGCATAAACCTGTTCAAGCGCTACCTCGAGGCCCGGCATCAGATGCGCCCGGTAGGGCTGGTGCAGGCGATCCCTTGCGGCTTCCCGCAGGGCCTCCAGGCGCCCCGAGTGGAGGGCTGCTGGCCAGAGTGCGCTACGGGCCAGGTTAAAGACTGCATCGGCAAGGGGAATGGTTTTGGGTAGCGCAGCCCTGGCCAGGGGGGTGGGCACTTCGTAAGCCAATTGCGGTTGTTGTCGCATTCTCTTCCTCTCGGTTTCGTCCAGAGTTCCCGGCTTTGTCAGGATGTCGTCGGGGATTGCCATTTT
>CAZIXH010000390.1:0-6419 GCA_964543055.1 uncultured bacterium | reverse complement strand
CCGCCTGGGTTCCGGCCCAGCCCCGTTATCTAAAGCCCCCCTTTAGCCAGCCCTCCCGCCCCGTTCTAACCCGCTTGGGCCTAATGATATGGAGATGGCCTGGATTAAGCCATGGAGGGTCGCGGGGGGGGTTGCCGCCCTTATCGCCCTGGCAATGGGTGGAAGCCTGTGGAGAAGCAATAGCAGTCCACAGCCTGCTAGCACCGACATTCAAAGCCCCTACCGCACCTACACCGCCACCGGTCAGGTGATGAGCGTAAAGGCACAGGAAGCCAACGGTTGTACGGTGCTGGTCAAGCTGCACCAGTGGGTCAGCCTGAGTGATGGCTTTGCCCTGGCCGAGATGCCACAGAAGGGGCAAATCTACACAATTGGCGCCAACTCCGAGCAGTGCATGGCTTTAGAGGTAGCCCTGGCCTCGCTCGGCAACCCCGAAGATCTCAAAAGCCCACGCCACATCTACTACGAGGCCGGACAGCTGCGTTCCGGCGAGTGGCGCATGACCCGGAATCCCTCAGCCCCACTGGGCTGTGGGGGCTTGTAGTTGAGCGGTCAAAGTTTGAGCTCGTATAGCGCAACGTGCAAGGGGTATCCCAAACGGGTCAGGTGCTTTTCTCCAACACAAGTAAAACCCAGGCGCTCGTAAAAGCTGCGTAGCTTGGGGCGGTTGAAGTCGGTATCGAGGCGCAGATAGGAAAGCCCGGCAGCTTTGGCCTGTTCCTTCGCCCAGGCCACCATCGCAGCAGCCACGCCCTGCCCCGCAACCTTGCGCCGAACCGCTACCTTGTGAAGAAAAGCCGAGGTGCCAGCAGGAATTTGAGGCCAGAACAGCGAATCCGAGACCTGGTAGGTAAAGGTTCCAACCACCTGTGAGTTCAAGTAAGCCAGGAAGAGTTCGCCCTGTTGGGCCACCGGACGGAAGTGTTCTGGGGTCAGCTCATCGAGGTGCCAGAGCGTCTCGCCTCGTGCCATGAGCCATCGGGCGGCCTCTTGCAGGATATCGCAGGCGACCTCAACCTCCTCGAGCGAGGCGGGCTTTATTTCCACATCTGCGATCTCAATCTTCGACAAACTCGGCACCCCAGGTTCGAAGAAATGAGACTTGACCCTGGGGGAGCACTGTCCCGGCCTCTGGGTTCAGTCCCTGCCCCGCGGGTCGAGCACATCCCGCAAGGCGTCTCCCAACAGATTAAAGGCCAGCACGGTCAGCAGGATACCGATGGCGGGCGCAGTGGGCGCCCAGATGGCCTCGGCAATGTAGCTGCGGGTTTCGGAGACCATGGCCCCCCATTCCGGGGTGGGGGGCTGGGCTCCAAAGCCGATGAAGGAGAGGCCAGCGGCGGTCAAGATAGCCCCGCCCACATCGAAACTGGCCTGCACGAAAATTGGGGTGAGGGTGTTGGGCAACAGGTGGCGGAGCATCAGACGGTTCCAGGGGGCCCCCAGCGCACGGGCCGCCTCCACAAATTCGCGTTCACGCAAAGCCAGCACATTGGCTCGCACCAGCCGGGCATAGATAGGCCAGCTCACCAGCGCCACCGCGACGATGGTGTTGTTCAGGTTGGGCCCCAGCGCCGCCGCAATGGCCATTGCCAGAATCAGCGAGGGAAAGGCAAAAAAGATATCGGTCAGGCGCATCAGCAGGTTGTCCCAGGCGCCCCCCAGCGTGCCGGCCAGCAAACCGACCACCACCCCAATGACCACAGCCAGAATTACCACACCAAACCCCACCCGAAGGGAAATTCCAGCCCCGTGCGCCACCCTGGCCCACACATCGCGTCCCAACTGGTCGGTGCCGAGCCAGTGGGCGCTCGAGGGAGGCTGAAGGCGCAGGGCAATGTTCTGGCTGATGGGGTCGGGGGCAATAAGGGGAGCCAGCAGGGCTACCAGAATCAGCAGCACCAGCAAAAAAAGCCCAATCAGACCCCCTGGGTTGCGCAAGAAGCGCCGGAGTGGACGGGCAGGACGGTTGGCAGGGACTACAGCAGCCATGAATTATCCTCAGGGTCAGGCATAGCGGATCCTTGGGTCTAAAAAGGCATATAGCAAGTCCACCACCAGGTTGATGAGGGCATACACCAACCCTACCAATAGCGTGACCCCCATCACGGCAGGGAAATCCAGGCTGGTCGCGGACTGAGTGACGTAGCGTCCAATGCCCGGCCAGCTAAAAATGGTTTCGGTCAGTACCGCGCCAGAAAGCAGGCCGCCTAGCAAGCCCCCCAACAAAGTCAGGATGGGCAAGGAGGCATTTTTGAGGGCGTGGCGGAATATGACTGCCCGCCCCGCAACCCCCTTGGCCCTGGCAGTACGAATATAGTCTTGCGAAAGCACCTCGAGCATGGTCGCACGGGTCATGCGGGCCAGTATTGCAGCCGAAAACATTCCGAGGACAAAAGCGGGCAACACCAGATGCCGCAACGAGTCTAAAAACGCCGCCCAGTCACGGGCCAGTAAGGTATCTATTCCCATCATGCCGGTTACCCTGGGCGGTGGAAAGGTAAACCCGTCCAACCGCCCCTGTACAGGCAAAAAATCCAGTTGTCGGGCAAACACAAACTGGAGCAACACCGCCAGAAAAAACACCGGTGTCGCGCCGCCAATCAGGGCCAGAATCCGCACCGTGACATCGGAAGCCTTATTTTGCCGAAGAGCCGCCAGAATACCGGCAGGCACCCCTAAAAGCAAGGTGACGAGAAAGGCAGCCACCGAGAGCTCGAGGGTCGCGGGGAAAAACTCCTTCAAATCCTCGAGTACGGCCCGCCCGGTACGGAGCGAATTACCCAGGTCGCCCGAAAGCAAGCGTCCCATGTAGATGAGGTACTGCTGCCAGATGGGCTTGTCCAGGCCGTAGCGCTCGCGGAACTCCTTTATTTGCTCTTCACGGGCGTTGTCCCCCAAAGCCGCTATGGCCGGGTCAATTGGCACCACGTTGGCGATAAAGAAGGTTGTAAATGTGACCCCCCAGGCCACAAAAACCACAAAAAAAAGGCGGCGTATAAAGTATGAAAGCATAATCAGGGCTTAGGGCTCAGAGCTCAGGGCGCTGTGTAGCGGTGCCCTGAGCCCTGAACCCTTGGCTCACTCAAGGTTGCTTGCTGATGTTCTCGAAGCGCACCTGGCTTTGGGCGTTGCGCACATAGCCCTCGACCTTCACCGAGAGGCCCAGTGGAACAGCGGGCTGGTAGAGCACCGCGTAGGGGCCGTTTTTGAGAACGTAATCGGTCAGAAGGCGATAGAGCGCAACCCGTTTGGCTGGCTCGGTTTCCAGCGCGGCCTGGTTAGCCAGCCTGATGGCGGTGGAATCGTTCCAGACGTTGCGCCAGGCCAGACTGCGGGCGTTGAAGTCGGCCCAGGGGGTGGCGTTGCCGTCGGGGTCGGGGAAGTCGGGGCTCCAGCCGACCAGCACCATCTGGTGGTTCTGGGCCCGGTAGGTACGCAGCACTTCGGCGTTAGCGATGGCCTTCACGTTGGCCTTGAAACCGCCCTTGGCCAGGTCAGACTGAATCTTGGCGGCGATATCCGCACAGGGAATACCACCCCCGCAGATGCCCGTGCTGACCAGAAGTTCGAACTCGAGGCCATTCGGATACCCGGCCTGGGCCAGCAAGCGCTTGGCCCTTGCGGGGTCAAAGGTATATGGAGTACGGGGGTCGTAGCCCAGCAGGCCCTTGGGAATCAGGGTCTGGATCTTGGTACCGTTGCCCTGCACCAGCCCGTTCACCAACTCGTCCTGGTTGATGCTGTAGCGCACCGCATCGCGTACCAGTTTGTTGGCGAAGGGGCTGCCTTCCTTGACGTTCATGCCCAGGTAGTTCAGGCGCAGGCTATCGGCTTTGAAGGTACGGAAGCGAGGGTTATTGGAGAGCGCCCGCAAAGCCTCGGGGGTCAGCCCTTCGGCAATGTCAATCTCGCCGGACTCGAGGGCCGTACGCAAAACCGCCGGTTCCTTGATCTCGCGCAGAATCACCCGTTGCAACTTGGGCTTGATGCGGGCATTGGGGTTGGCTTCCAAAAGCACCTGCGACCCCCGATCCCAGCGCACCAGACGGAAGGGGCCCGAGCCAGCCGAGTTATTGGTCAGCCATTCCTTGCCAAAGTCGTTGCCCTTGGCGTTTTTCTGCACCGTTTCGGAGTCCACGATACCGCCGATGTTGAAGGTCAGAATCGAGAGGAAGGAGCCCGGCGAGGCGGTTTTGGGAATGCTGACCACCACCGTATAGTTATCCACGGCCTTGGTGGCCCCCGGCTTGAGCTGGGCAATTTCAGTAAAGAGGAATGAGCCCGGCCCCTTAATCGCCAGGGCCCGTTCAAAGGTGTACACCACGTCCTTGGCCGTTACCTCGTTGCCGCTGGAAAACTTGCTGCCCCGGCGCAAGCGGAAGGTGATGTCCCAGGTATCCCGGCCCCGATCCACCTTCCAGCTTTCGGCCAGACCTGGCTTTAGGGTAGAGAGGTCGGCCCCCTCGTACTTGACCAGGGTTTCGTACAGGTTGTCGGTGACCAGGCCACCCGAGAATTCGTAAGAAACCTGCGGATCCATGGTGATCAGGTCGGACCAGTCCCCGCCATAAATCAGGGTCTGGGTACGGTCTTGGGCCAGGGCACTGCCCAGGCTTAATGCTGCAATAAGTCCAACTACTTTTGTTAGCTTCATGAAACCCCCTTTCGATACGTCGCAAACAATACCGATAAACACACTGTAGGTCAAGATACATAGATGCCACGGAGTAATACACTTGGGACGTGCTTTGGCTCATTCTCCGAACCTTTGCCTGGCTTGGTCTGACTGCTTTTGGAGGCCCTGCAGCCCATTTTGCAATCTTTCAGCGTTTGTTGGTGGGTGAGGGCAAGTGGGTCAGCAAAGAGCAGTACCTGAAGATGCTGGCCGCCGTCAACCTGATTCCCGGCCCCAACTCCACCGAAACAGCCATGCTACTGGGTCATGCCAGAGGTGGATACTGGGGTTTTTTGCTGGCGGGCCTGGGTTTTATTGTGCCAGCCGCACTGGTCACCCTCTTGCTGGTAGCGCTATACCAGGAGGTTGCCTCGCTTCCACTGGCACAGGGCGCTTTTTTAGGGCTCAAGCTGGGCGTGATAGCCCTGATTGCCCAGGCTCTGTGGGACTTGTTACCAGAACCCCAAAAACAACCCCAGACCTGGTTGCTGGCGCTGGCGGGCCTGGCGCTGGCTGCGCTGGGTCTGGTGGAGTGGGCCGTGGTGCTTCTGGTGGGCTTGATATGGATGTTGAGGAGGGTTCCCGCACTGAGTGTAGAACCCATCAGCCTATTCTGGTTTTTCTTGCTGGTAGGTTCGACCCTGTTTGGTTCGGGGTATGTGCTGATTGGCCTGATGCAGGACATGGTGAGTCGGGGTTGGCTGACCTCGAGCGAACTCCTCAACGCGCTGGCCCTGGGGCAAATTACCCCCGGCCCCCTGCTCACCACGGCCACAGCCGCCGGCTACCTGGCAGCGGGCATCCCCGGCGCACTGCTTTCAACCGTTGGCATTTTCCTACCCTCCTTCGTATTGACCTTCCTGGTGGCCGGCATCCTGAGTCGCATACAGGGGCATCCCCTGGCCGAAGCCTTCCTGACCGGTGCCTCCGGAGCAGCTCTGGGGCTAATTGGCTGGGCGCTCTGGCTACTGGGACAGCAAACCCTGGTGGGATGGGCAGAGTGGCTGTTCACACTGCTGGCCCTTGGGCTTTTGCTAAGAAAATTGCCTCCCCTCCTCCTGCTGGGCTTGTTCGGCCTGGGGGGCGCGCTCTGGAGGCTCTGGATGGGCTAGCTGAAAACCCACACCTCGGCAGCTCAGGCACAAATTTCAGCCCCGCGATAATCCCAAGCGTAGCATGGAATCTCGTGCTTTCTGAATACCCTTCTCTGGCTCATAGGGGTACAAGATTCCTTGTTGACTACACCTCCGCAGAATAACTGGGTGATTTTTGGAATGAGAACGTCTCTTACAAGCAACTGCAAGTTTTCTGCCGAGCGCCACCAATGTTCTTCCTGATGGGGCCTTTTGAATACCATAATTCAAATGGACAAGCCGGTTTCCAGGTAGTCCAAAAAAGCTAAAATCCGAGGGTCGGTTCCCTCGGATTTTTACCGCTCTGGACTTGGTGGAGCCGAGGGGATTCGAACCCCCGACCTCTTGAGTGCGATTCAAGCGCGCTCCCAGCTGCGCCACGGCCCCAAGCGTTTGTTAGTGTAGCCGGGAGGGCTTCTGGTGTCTAGTGGTCTGTTAACAAAGTATTTTAGATGCCTTCAATGAACCCAACTTCTGCACTTGACTGCATGTTGTCATTCCGAGGCGCACGCAGTGCAACGAGGAATCTGGCTCTGCAAAGGGACAGTGATTACGTGGACTAAAGCACATCAGATTCCTCACTTCGCTTCGCTACGTTCGGAATGACA
>CAZIXH010000389.1:0-4624 GCA_964543055.1 uncultured bacterium | reverse complement strand
GGCCCTACAGACCCCCCAGGGCATCCACAACCAGTACGTGAACGCCTGGGAGCTTTCGCAGCAGTTGAAGGAATCCGGGGAGGTGGCATGAAAGCCTTCCTGGTCGGTCAAATCCTGGATGGCAACGGGGGCAAGCCCCTGATGAATGGGGTACTGCTCGAGCACGAGGGCCGGATTGTGGGCCTTGGCTCCAGGGGCGCGGTCTCGATTCCCGAGCAGGCCAAGGTGATTGAAGCACCCCAGGCCACTTTGCTCCCCGGCTTGATGGATAGCCACGTCCACCTGGCCTACAGCGGCTCCCCCAGCGTGGGGGCCTTCCGCAGCGAGGCCAGCGAGCAGTCCTATCCCCTGCTGGCCCTTCGTGCAGCCCGGCACGCCCTGGAGACCCTGCAGTGGGGCTTTACCGCCGTGCGCGACCTCAACGCTCCTGGGGGGGTGATTATTGATCTGGCCAAAGCCATCCACCTTGGCTACGTACAGGGCGCCAGGGTCAAGGCCTGTGGGCTGGGTCTGAGCGTCACGGGCGGGCACATGGATCCGCCCGGTTGGGGCGACCACGTGCACTTAGAGGCCATGACCCACCCCTGCAATGGCGCAGAAGCCTTCCGGCAGGGGGTACGCGAGCAGGTCAAGCGGGGAGCTGACTTCATCAAGATCAACCTGTGCGTGGGCTCGAGGCGCGACCTTTCCACGCCCTACCGCCAGGAAATGACCGACGAGGAGATCTTCGCCGCCATTGACGAGGCCCATCGCCTCGAGCGCAAGGTTGCCGCCCACACCTCGGGCGGCCCGGCCATCACCAAGGCGGTGAAGTGGGGTCTGGATACCGTAGAGCACGGCCACTGGGTGGACGAAGAAACCGCAGACCTGATGGCCGAAAAGGGGGCCTACTACATCCCCACTCTGCTGGTGAACGAACGCAACTTCGACTTCACCCCCGAGCAGATGGGCATTTCCCGGCAGGCCTGGGCCTGGCTCGAGAAAGCGCGAGAGGACAAGTGGCAGAGCCTCGAGCGGGTACGCAAGGCCGGAGTCAAGATCGGCTGCGGCACCGATGCCGGTTTCATGCTGCCGCACGGGACGATGAACGCCAGGGAACTCGAGCTGCTGGTTCGGGGAGGCCTGACCCCCCTGGAAGCCATCACCGCTGCCACCCGAACCAACGCCGAGCTGATGGAGCTGAACGAGGTGGGGGTGCTGGCGGTGGGCAAGGTAGCCGATCTGCTGCTGGTGGATGGGAACCCGCTCGAGGACATCCGGGTTTTCCAAAAACAAGAAAAACTGCGGGTATTCAAGGACGGCGTGGAAGTCAGCCGCCCCGATCTGCGGGCCCGCTGGCCGGGCGCGGAGGGAGTGCTGGCATGAGCGATGAAACCACCCTGCAAAAAGTGTTCGATTACATCGATGCCCATGCCGAACAGGCCGTGGAGGACTTGCGTACCCTGCTGCGTCAACCCTCGGTGAGTGCCCAGAACATCGGCCTGACCGAGTGTGCCCAGCTACTGCAGGACTTGATGTGGAAAAGCGGTGTACAGGATGCAGAAATCCTGCCCACCGAGGGTGGCCCGGAGGTACTGCTGGGGACAGAAAACGCCCTCCACCCCAACACGCCCACCCTGCTCTGTTACGGCCACTACGATGTGCAACCCCCGGAGCCACTGGAACTATGGCACTCCGCCCCCTGGGGGGCCGAGGTGCGGGAGGGGGTGATCTATGCCCGTGGGGCCACCGATAACAAAAGCGGCTGCCTGGCCTTCGTGGAGGCGGCCAGGGCCTACCGTGCGGTAGCGGGTGGTACGCCAGTGCGCCTGCAGTACCTGTTCGAAGGTGAAGAGGAGATTGGCTCCCCCCACCTGGAAGATTTCGTTTGGAAGCACAAAGACCGGCTCCACTGCGATGCCTCTCTTGGCCTCGACGGCGGCGTGAACCGCACCTCGCTGCGCCCCGAGGTGCACCTGGGTATCAAGGCCATCCTTTATGTCGAGTTGCGCTGTAAAACCCTCAAACAGGACACCTGGTCGGGACGGGCCCAGATGCTGCGCTCGGCCCCCTGGCGTTTGATTGAATGCCTCACCTCGATTGCCGACCCGGCCACGGGGGTCATCAAGGTGGAGGGCTGGTACGACACACTAATCCCGCCCGACGAGTGGGATCTGGAGTTCCTGCGCGACGAGCTACAGTACTTCAACCGGGCCGAGTTCATGCGGCAGATGGGGGCCCGACACCTCTCCACCGACGATGATTTCGAGCTACTAAAACGGGCCCACTATGGCGCAAGCGCCAACATCTGCGGCTTTGGCTCAGGCTATACCGACGAGGGCTCCAAAACCATCGTACCCGCCGAGGCTGTCGCCAAGATGGACTTCCGCTGCCCGCCGGGCCTCGAGCCCGCCGAGCAGTTCAGAAAGCTACAAAAACACCTCGAGAAACACGGTTTCGACGACATTGAGCTAATCCTGATCAACGCCCGCAAGAATCCTTACAAGGTCTCCTCCCGCGAGGCCATCGCCCAGGCCACCTTCCGCGCCGCCGAGCGGGTGTTCGGCACCCAGCCCATCGTCCACGGGGTCAGCATCCAGGGACTGATCATGCTGGCCATTCCCCACCCCGCCGTGCTTTCCGGCTTTGGCGCACCCGAGAACAACCTGCACGGCCCCAACGAAAACATGCCCATCGCCCGCTACATCCAGGGCATCAAGTACGCTGCCGCGATCTATCACGAGTACGCCGTGGAGATGGCCAAGAGGAAACCATGACCCAGTACCTCATCCGCCGCGTACTGCAAGTGATCCCAACCTTTATCGGGGCGACACTGTTAGCCTTCATCATCATCCAGCTCACCCCAGGCGACTTCACCGACAGATTTGCCCTCGACCCCAACGCCAATGCCGAGCAGTTGCAGCGTTTGCGTGAAAACTTCGGTCTGGATGACCCTGTCCTGGTGCAGTATTTCAAGTGGATGTGGGGCATCATCACTGCTGGATATCTAGGCGAATCATTCACCTACCGTGCACCCGTCACCGAGATCATCGTGCCCCTGATCATCAACAGCTTCACCCTGGTACTGATTTCACTCGTATTGACTTACTTGCTGGCCATCCCGATCGGAATCTATCAGGCCGTAAACCAGTACAAGCTGGGCGATCAGGTCTGGTCTTTTTTTGCGGTGGTGGGTTTGGCAATTCCCAACTTCTTTTTTATCCTGCTGCTGATTGTCGGCGTTCTGTTTTTGCAGGCCCCATTGCGCGAGATAGCCCAGGGCAATGCCTGGTACAAGCCCATCCTGGATTTCCTCAGCTACGACCTGAGAAACGGGCTTTTGTTTCCGGTGGGCGGAATGCGAACCACCGAAATTTACGACAGCCTCTCCTGGTGGCAGCAGGTGGGAGATCGGCTGTGGCACCTGGTCTTGCCCACCCTGGTGATTACCACTGCCGGACTCTCGAGCCTGGTTCGCGTGGTGCGCGGTCAGGTGCTGGATTTCTTGCAATCGGACTTTGTACGCACCGCCCGTGCAAAAGGTCTGTCGGAGCGAGTCGTGATCTACAAGCATGTGCTACGGAACGCCATCAGTCCGGTGATTTCCGGCATCGGCACCGTACTGCCGGAGTTGGTGACTGGGGCCGGACTGGTGGAGTTTGTGTATCGCTGGCCGGGAATTACGCCCGGTTTCGTGATTGCCATTCAGCAGAAAGACCTGTACGTGGTGATGGGCCTGTTGGTGCTATCAGCCATCTTGTTGATGATCGGGAACTTGATTTCTGATGTGCTGCTGGCGTTGGTGGATCCAAGGATTAGGTACTCCTGATGAGCGAGCCCACGACTTCCAATTCCACCCCACTACGCACACTCTCGCGGGGCCAGGTGGTACGGTTGCAGTTCCGCAAACACCGCCTGGCAATGGTAAGCCTGTGGGTGCTGGGCATCCTGTACGTGCTGGCCGCCTTTGCCGACTTCATTGCGCCTTACGGGGAATCGGAGTCGTTTTTCCGGGGAGCCATTGACCGCAGCTTTGCACCACCGACCCGTATTCACTGGCGCGACCCCGAAACCGGTGCCTGGACACGGCCTTTTGTTTACAACGTGCGCAGTGAGATTAATCTCGATACCCTCCAGTTCGAGTTCAAAGAAGACACCAGCACCCGCTATCCCATTCGTTTCTTTACCCAAGGACAGCCCTATGTACCCTTCCCGTTCAACCTGGTTCCCCAAACCTGGCGCAACACCTGGGGTTTCAACCCCACCCTTACCCTCCGGCTGTTCGGGGTGGACAAGCCCGCCACCATCTTCCTGTGGGGGGCCGATCGGCTAGGGCGCGACGTGTTCGGGCGCATTCTGTTTGGGGCCCGCATAACCCTTACCATCGGGATTTTTGCGGCAGTGCTGGCCCTGGTGGTGGGCCTGATACTGGGCGCGATAGCCGGCTACTACGGCGGCTGGCTCGACGACCTCATCATGCGGGTGGTAGAGGTGTTGTCCACCATTCCCGCGTTGTTCTTGCTGTTGGCGCTGCGGGCGCTCTTTCCGCTGGATGCAAAGTCGAGCGTGGTGTTTTTTGTGGTGATCCTGATTCTGGGGTTGATTCGCTGGGGCGGGGTAGCCAGGGCGGTGCGGGGGCAGGTGC
>CAZIXH010000388.1:0-2866 GCA_964543055.1 uncultured bacterium | reverse complement strand
CTGGGCCGAGGCCGACCCCCAAGGCATCGTATTCAATGGGCACTACCTGACCTACTTCGATGTGGGCATTACCGAATACTGGCGGGCCTTGGGTATCCCCTACCCCAGCACGGTAGAGCGCTACGGGGTGGATTTGTTCGTGGTCAAGGCTACTGTGGAGTACCATGCCCCTGCCCGCTACGACGACGAACTTGATATTGGCGTGCAAGTAGGGCGTATAGGCAACAGCAGCATGCAGTTTGTACTGGGCATCTTTCGGGGCGAGGCGCATCTAATCAGCGGCGAGGTGATTTATGTGGCCGCCAATGCCCAAACCCGCAAACCGCAGACCGTTCCGCCAGCCCTGCGCGAACTGCTCGGTCACTAGACACAGCGCTAGCAGTTACTCATCAAGAGACTTGTTTCCATCGGATCAAAAAATGCCCCTTCATTCCGAAAAGGCGTAGTCAACAAGGCATCTGATACGCACCTTGGCCAAAAGGGGTAGTTACAGCGCACCAGATGCCTTGCCTTGCTAAAAATGGCAATCCTAAGGCAAAAATATTTGCCAAACGATAAAGAGACGGGTTCGCAGGAGTGCCATTTCCACGACAAAGCTCGATTACTCCACACCCTCGGCTTTCAGTTCCTGGGCCAGGGCCTCCCAGCCCTTACGGCCCATCAGGGCGTAGGTATACTCCTTGCCCAGTTCCACCCCCGGCTGATCGAAAGCGTTGATGTTCCAGAGCTCGCCCAGGAAGGCAGTTTGCCACATCAGATGTTGCAGTAGCCAGCCCAGGTGGTAGGCATCGAGTTTTTCCAACGTGAGGGTGTAGTTGGGCTGTCCGGCTTTGGCCAGGGCATGGGCGGTGGCCTTGGCCTCAGCATCCAGGAGCTCGAAGAAGCTCTTGCCGAAGAGGTACTCGAGCCCCTCGAGGCCCTTCACCGCCGGGATTTCCAGGTTTTCGCTGGGGGCCAGGAGCCGCACAAAGGTGGTGAGCTTGTCGTGGGGGCCCTCGCGGAAAAGCTGCACCTGGGCGTGCTGGTCGGTGGTGCCAATGGCCCTTACGGCGGTGGTACCGGTGCGGACTTCGTTCCCCTGACGGTCGCGCATCTTGCCCAGCGATTCGTCGTGCAGTTGCACAAACCAGTCGGGCAGGTAGCGCAGGCGGGTCGAGTAGGGCATGAAGACCACGATGTTCTTGCCCCTCTGACTAAATAGATGGTTGATCAGGGCGGTCTGGGCCGGGAGGTTGTGTTCCAGGGCCCCTCGAGCCTGCTCGTTGGACTTTCGCGCCCCGGCCAGCAGGCTTTCCAGGTCTACCTCGGCAAAGGCCAGCGGCAGGGTGCCCACCGGGCAGGTCACGCTGAAGCGCCCGCCCACCGAAGGAGGCACCTCGAAAGCCGTAAGGCCCTCGGCCTGGGCATAGGGGCGCAGAATGCCCCTGGCAGGGTCGGTGGTGACCACCACGTGTTTTTTCCAGTCGGTCACGGCCAGCTCGAGCCACTGCCTGAACACCAGAAAAGCCGCCATGGTCTCGGCTGTGGAACCCGACTTGGAAATCACATTGACCAGGGTTTTGTGCGGCTCGAGGGTGCGGAGCAGCCCAATAATGGGCTC
This sequence comes from uncultured bacterium, assembly GCA_964543055.1. GTDB lineage: Bacteria > Deinococcota > Deinococci > Deinococcales > Thermaceae > Meiothermus. Next base: position 1,266 of record CAZIXH010000388.1, on the reverse strand, counting down.
GGGCTCCACATTGTCCACAAAATGCAGCCGCACCGGGCCATTCCCCAGGGCGGCACTCACCGCCTGCGCCCCTAACGCAGAGCCCCCTATACCCAGCACCACCAGATCTTCAACCCAGCCGTTGGCCTGGCGGTAACGCAGCACCCGGCGCAGGGTCTCGGTATCTTCGGGCACGTCAATCCAGCCCAGAAAGGCCTCGGGATTGGATTTGCGCTCCCAGAGCGCATCACGCGCCGCTTCCAGGCTCCGCGCATGGGCGGCCAGCATCGCGGGCCAGTCAATCCCCTCGGGGCCGATGTGTTCAGAAGATAGGTTGCTAAGATCCAGGCGTAGCATGGGGTTAGTCTACCAGCCCGCAGCAGGTCTCTGAGGCGGGGCTGCCCTCACCCAGGAAACGCCTCTTTGGCCGGAATCAAACACATGGCCCGCTCAGCCAGCGCCGTGATGGTCAGGCTGGGGTTGACCCCCACATTGGCCGGAATGGCCGAGCCGTCCACCACATACAGCCCTGGGTAACCGAACACCTCGTGATGGACATCAATCACCCCCTGGGTGGCATCCCGACCCATCGGGCATCCTCCCAGAATATGCGCCGTCACCGACATGCCCAGCAGGCTTTCCAGAAAGGAGTTGTGGGGGATACCACCCGTTGCCCGGGCAAAAGCACGGGTGGCCTGATTGGCCTCGGCGATGTAGGTGGGAGCGGTTTTACCTCGGATGGCCACCGACTGCAAACCTTTTTGAAAAAGCGAAAACAAGCCCCGTCCGTAGCGAAAGCCAAGCTGGTTGTCGAGCTGCTGCATGGTGGCCAGGATGGTCACGTGCTTATGCCAATCGCGTACCGGCAACGAGGCCATCGAGCGGTGTGGACGGAACAGGAACTCGCGCAGTGCGTACAAAGCCCGTATTGCCGGGCTTGGGCCATCCACCAGCGGCCCATTGAACAGCTTCAGGTACCAGTAGCTCGGCGGAATACGGTTCTGCGTAATGTGAGTATGGGGATTGGGGTAAAAATGCGAGGAAATGGCGGGGCCGTGGCTCAGGTCGGGGCTGTCCTTGGGCGACAGGACTGCCGTGATGGCCTCGCTGTTGGTACGCACCACCTTACCCAAGGTGGGCGAAATGTTGGGCAGGGTACGGTACTGGTCGCGGTTGGCAAACAAAAGCTGTAGCGTACCCAGAACACCCGCCGCCAGCACCACCTTTTGAGCCCGCAGGGGGGGATATTTCTGGCGGGTGAGGGGGTTATGGGTGTGGAGTTCATAG
>CAZIXH010000387.1:0-4079 GCA_964543055.1 uncultured bacterium | reverse complement strand
AGGATGGGCGCACCGCCACCCTTCGGCCTGCCCGGCCCGAGGACCGGGAGCTGTTTGTGGAGTTCCTGGAGCGCCTCTCCCCTCAGGCCCGCACCTTCCGGTTTTTCTCCGAGGTGCGCCCCGAAACCGCCGCCGACCTGCTGCTCCGCAAGCCTCCCGACGAAGACAAAGTTACCCTGGTGGTGCTCTCGGGCGACCCCGAGCGCATCATTGCTACCGGCGAGTATGTGCAGGAGGGGCCGGGTTCTACCTCCGCCGAGGTAGCTTTCCTGGTGGATGACTGGTATCAGGGCAAGGGTCTGGGTTCGCTCTTGCTCGAGCGGCTGGCCCTGATCGGGGTTCAGCGGGGTATCCGGCGTTTCCATGCTTTCACCCTGGCTGAAAACAAGCAGATGCTGGATGTGTTCAAGGCCAGCGGCTTCAAGGTGGAGTCCCACGCCGACTCTGGCGAGGTCGAGGTCAGCTTTGAGATTGAACCCAGCCCGGAAATGGTCGCCAAGTTTGAGCTGCGTGAGCGGGTGGCAACGGTGGCCTCGCTTCTGCCGGTCTTGCGCCCGAAGGGAGTGGCCGTGGTGGGCGCCTCCCGCGACCCCAGCAGCGTGGGCTATCAGGTTCTGGAGCACCTGGTGCTCAACCGCTTCCAGGGCCCGGTCTATCCCGTCAACGCTGCCGCCACCCCTGCGGCGGGCGAGGTTCCGGTGGTGGGCTCGATGCTGGCCTACACCTCCATCAAGGCCGTACCGGGGCCCATAGACCTCGCCATCATCACTACGCCGCGCGAAAAAGTGCAGGAGGCCGCCGAGGCCTGCGGGCAGCGCGGGGTGCGGGCTTTGATGGTGGTCACCACCGACATGGATACCCCGCAAATCAAAACGCTGGTAGCAACCTGTCGGCATTATGGTATGCGCCTTTTGGGGCCGGGTTCGCTGGCCCTGATGAGCACCAGTCCGGAGGTGCAGCTTTGTGCGGGGCTGGCCCCAAAGTTGCCGCTTCGGGGCCGCCTGGCCATGTCGAGCCAGAGCGGGGCAGTGGGATTGGCCGTGCTCGAGTACGCCCGCGAGATGGGCCTGGGGTTCTCGAACTTCGTCTCGCTGGGGGCCAAGGTAGATATCTCTTCCAACGACCTGCTCCAGTACTGGGAGGAAGACCCTGCCACCGGGCTGATCCTCTTGTATGTGGAGTCGTTCGGCAACCCCCGGCGTTTTGCGCGGCTGGCCAGGCGGATAGGGCGGAAAAAGCCCATTCTGGCCGTGCGGCCAGGCCGCGACCCGGTGGTAGAGGCCCTGTTCAAACAGACCGGGGTGGTACGGGCGGAAAATCTGGAGGAAATGTTTGATATTGCCGCCGTGCTGGCCCACCAGCCCTTACCGGAAGGCACTCGCGTTGCCCTCTTGAGCAATGCTTCGGGGCCGGCGAATCTGGCCAGGGAGGCCCTCGAGACGGAGGGCCTGACCGCCGAGGTGCGCGACCTGGGCTCGAGGGCCTCTGCCCAGGATTACCTGCAAGCAGCCAGAAAGCTTCTTGCCGGCGGCTACAACGCAGCCATTGCCCTATTCGTACCGCTGGGCTATGCCACCCTGGACGAGGTGGCCGATGCCCTGCGCACAGCCTTCCACGAGGCCAGGGAACAAGGGGTGAACATCCCCGTCCTGACCTGTTTCATGACCGCCGGGCGACCCCGCGTGCGGCTGGGCGAAGAACAGGTGCCCTCGTACCGCTTCCCCGAGTCGGCGGGCAAGGCCCTGGCTGCCGCCTACGCCTACGCCCGGTGGCGCAAAAAGCCGCCGGGGGAAATCCCCGACCACGGGGTGCAAGAAGATGAGGCTCGAGCCCTGGTAGCCAGCCTCAAGGGCGCTTTGAACAAAGCCCAGACCGCCCAACTGCTGAGGTATTTTGGCCTGGAGACAGGCTTCACAGCAGAGGGCATTGCCCTGGCCCTGCGGGTCAAGGGCGACCCGCTGTTCGGCTCGGTGCTGACGCTGGCCCTCACAGGGCTGCCGCTGGGCGAACAGGCTCTGGGCATTCGTATTGCCCCCCTCACCGATAGCGAAGCGCTGGAAATGCTCGAGCCTTTGTCTGGCAAGGCCCACCTGGAAAGCTTGCAGGACATTCTGCTACGGGTCTCGAGGTTGGTCGAAGAACTGCCCGAGGTCGAGAGCCTCGAGCTGTCCCTGCGGGCTACTCCCGAAAACACCGCCATCACCGAGGCCCAGGTTCAGCTCAGAGGCTAAACTGCAAGGGCAAAAGGTACACTCGGACATAGCACGGTTTCAGAAAATAGGTTTTGGGCAGCGCCGGACATACTTCCCGGCGGGCCCCAGTCGCAGCAGGTTTTCACTTCTAATACCAACTCTGCGCGTGAGCGGCGCTAAACGCGCCCCTCACTTGCCCGCCAGGGGGCGCGTCCGAGGAACTTGTATATCGCTTTTGGGTCACTTCTAAGCAGATTTGGTATAACAAAGCTCGTTGTGCGCGGATTTGCATCATCTTAGAGGGGCACACGGGACATTGTCGAGAATAGTAGGCAAAAACCCCTCTCCCGCTGGGAGAGGGCGTTTTGGGGGTTCGGTTTCTTGATTCGTTTCTAAGGGTTTGGGGTCAGTCGTCCAGCCTGGGTTTTTTGCCTACAAATATGCTCCAGTCCTCCTCGCCATCTTCCGAAACGGCCAGGTGGTAGTGAACGGGCTCGAGGTCCTTCTCACTCAGCAGATATTCCACAGGAGCTACAAAGGCCCAGCGAAGCAGCCCGTCCTGGCGGATGAGCCCGCGCGGTTTGTGTTCGGGCCGCACGATCAGCACCAGCCGCCCCCCCGGTTTGAGCACCGGCAGGGCGTGCTCGAGGTGACCCGAAAGCCAGTTGGCGTAATCGGTCTCGGGGTGGTCGTGCGTTTTCGGGTCAAAGACGTTCTGCGCAAACCAGGCAAAGGTGGGGGGGTGCAGTACCAGCAAATCGGCCACTTCTTCACCCAGGGCTTCGACCAGGTCGGCAATGTCGAGCCGCTTAACCAGACCATTATCGCCCTTCAGGTCGCTCCCCCAGGCCCGGCGGCCCAGCTCGAGGGCTTTTTGCACCACGGTTCCCTTGCCGGCCATGGGGTCTACCACCCACTCCCCCGGCACGCTGTACCGCTCCACCAGCACCTCGGCAATTGTGGGGTTCAGGCCCTCGAGCTCACGCAGCCGCACATCGGTCGGAAAAATCCAGACCGGCTTGGTCGCCCAGTTGGGCAGCGCCCGCCGCTTGACCAGCAGGCTGCGCCAGGCGCGTGCTTTGGCTGCTTCCTGGAGTTGGGCCAGTTCCAGTTCGCGCCTGCGGTAGCGGCTTTGCAGCTTTTGTAGCTCTGCAAAGCTGGCCCCTACAGCCAGCATCTCGCGCAGGATGGGGCCCAGGGGCGGCTTCGCACAGGCCAGGGGCAGCACCGTATAGCGCAGGTGCTTGGCGCTGCCCAGCCCGAGCCGGTGTGTAAAAGCCGCAAAGGAAGCCTGATCCAGCCCCAGCAGGGCCTCTGCGGTCTCCGGGTCGCTGGCTCTGGGCCGGCCCAGATAGTCCCGGCCCACCTCTAACACCCTCTGGTAAACCTGATAAGCCTTTGGCATACAGGTTCATTTTGCCGCTCGAGCGATTTCTGTTCGACAGAAAAAGCGCCCTGGCTAAGCTACCCAACATGGAGGCCGAGGTCGGAAGTGGCGAACCGCCACGGCTTTCCCAGAGAGGTAAACCCATGCAAAAACCCACCCCTCCAAAGTTTGTATGGCGCGACTGGGTGATAGATGACCCCCTCACCAACGAGGCGGCCCGGCGGTATGGCGTGAGCCCCTATGACGCCACGGTGTACTGGCACGGCTGGCTGTGGCGCTACGATGGCCGCGAGTACCAGCCCATCGGCCCGGTCAGCGAGGACGATTTCGACCAGGCAGTGCGCCGCCGCCTGACCTATTGGCGCAAGATTGGCCTGATGCCGCTCAACGAGGACGACCCCGCGCAGGTCCAGGCGGCGCGGGAGCAGTGGCGCAAGCGGGTCTGGAGCGCCCCCAACCCCTGGTAAGGGGCTCACTCGATCACGATTTTCTCGAGGCCA
>CAZIXH010000386.1:0-2879 GCA_964543055.1 uncultured bacterium | reverse complement strand
GTGTCCAGGGGGCTGGATGGCCAGGAAGCCTTGCTCAAGCAAGGCCACCGGCGGGGGCCGGCAGGCTGGGGTCCCGCGCTCGCGGAAGGCGGGCTCGACCGGGCCGATCAGGCGGCGGCGCCCGTGAGCATGGGGCCTGGGGACTATCGACGCTTGTACGCGGGGGTGCGCGATGCCATCCGGCAAGAGGGGCCCAACCCGGTGCCCCCAGTGCAGGCAGTGCGGCTCATGGCGGTGCTCGGGGCCGCTATTGAAAGCGCTAGCGAACGTCGGGAGATTCCTTTGGGGGTGAACGGATGAACCTTGAACAAGACCTGGCCGGAATTGCTGAACAGGAGGCCCGTTTGCGCTTTGAGCGCTTTGATGCCCACACCGCCTGGGAGCTGGGGCAAAAACTCAAACTGGCTGCCGAAGCCTTGCACCGTGCAATTGCGATTGACATCAGCCTTTTTGGTCAAACCCTGTTCTTTTATGCCATGAGCGGCACCAGCCCCGATAATGCCGAGTGGGTCAGACGGAAGCGCAATGTGGTGCAGCGTTTTCACCGCAGCTCCTACGCGGTGGGCTTGATGCTCAAGCAGAAGCAGAGTGGCCTCGAGGAGCGCGGTCTGGATGTCCGCGATTACGTGGCCCACGGAGGCAGTTTTCCCATCTTCCTTCAGGGCGTGGGGTGTGTGGGGGCCATCACGGTCTCGGGCCTTCCACAGCGCGAAGACCACGAGCTGGTGGTGGAGGTGCTGGCCGACTACCTGGGGGTGCCCTACGAGGAGCTGGCCCTCGACCCATGAGCGGCACGGGTTCCATCCCCTTTGGTAGGGAGATGCTCCGGCACTGGCCGCTCGACCCGGCCATCACCTACCTCAATCACGGCACGGTGGGCGCCACCCCCAAAAAAGTGCTGGCCAAGCAGCAAGCCTTGCGGGAGGAGATGGAGCGGCAGCCCGCCCGTTTTTTGCTCCGGGAGCTGTCGGCCCTGTCGGGCCCCTCGAGTCGCCCGGTGCCCCGGCTGCGCGAAGCCGCCGAGGCGGTGGGCCGGTTTGTGGGCGCTAAAGGCCAGGACCTGGTGTTTGTAGACAACGCTACCACCGGGGTCAATGCGGTTTTGCAATCCCTGGATTTGCGGCCAGGGGACGAAATTCTAATCACCAACCTGGCCTACGGCGCGGTGGCGAATGCAGCCCGCTTTGTGGCCGAGCGGGCCGGGGCTCACCTGGTAACGGTAGCGCTCCCTTTCCCGCTCTCAGACGAGGCGCCACTGGTCTCGGCGGTGGCCGAGGCCCTGACGCCCCGCACGCGCCTGGCCATCCTCGACCACATCACCTCCGAGACCGCGCTGGTACTGCCCCTGGCCGAGATGGCGGCTCCATGCCGCGCTGCGGGGGTGCCGGTGCTGGCCGATGGGGCCCACGCGCCAGGGGCCATTCCGCTGGACATTCCCAGCCTGGGGGTGGACTACTACACCGGCAACCTGCACAAGTGGGCACTGGCCCCCAAAGGCTGTGGCATTTTGTGGGTGGCCCCGGAGCGTCAGCCACACCTGCACCCACCGGTAATCTCCTGGGGCCTGGGGCAGGGCTTCACCCAGGAGTTCGACTGGGTGGGCACCAAAGACCCCACGCCCTATCTGTCTGCGCCGGCGGCCCTGGACTTGCTTCACGAATGGGGCTGGGAGGCTATGCGCGGCTACAATCACCGCCTGGCCTGGGATGCGGCCTTGATGCTCACTGGCCGATGGGGGTTTGACCTACCTGCGCCTGAGGCGATGGTCGGGTGTATGGTTACCCTGCCCCTGCCTGGGTCTTTGGGGAAAACCCGCGAGGAGGCGGCCCGCTTGCAGTACGCCCTCCTGTACGAGCACTGGCTCGAGGCACCCATCCTGTGCCGGGATGAGCGCCTGTGGGTGCGGATCTCGGCACAGGTCTATAACGAACTCGAGGATGTGGAGCGCCTGATTCGTGCCGTCGAGAGCTATCGCTAACTGGAAACGCCCGCAATTAGTCCGGCGGGCGTTTAGCTGGCGGAGTGGGAGGGATTCGAACCCTCGATACAGGAAACCCGTATACACGCTCTCCAGGCGTGCCCCTTCAACCACTCGGGCACCACTCCAGGGGCTGTACCTGCCTTGGCAGGCAACGTTGAGTGTACAGGGCGCTTCTGGGGGCGTCAAGCTGGGTAGGGTTATACTTGGGGGGTGCGTTTGCTTGCCGTCTTTCCCCACCCCGACGACGAAATAGGCGTTTCCGGCACCCTGGCCAAGCATGTCCTGCGGGGCGATGCGGCCCGGATTCTCTGGCTCACACGGGGCGAGCTGGCCAGTCAGTTCGGCGATATGCCCCCCGAAGAGGTGGCCCGTATCCGCGAAGGGCACGGCCATGCGGTGGCTGAAATGATAGGCGCAGAGGCTCAGTTTCTCGACTTCCCCGACTCGAGCCTGACCGGGGGCCGCGAAGAGGCCCTAGCCATAGCCCGGGTGGTGGCGAGCTGGAAGCCCGATGTGGTGGTGACCTGGAACCCCCACGATGTGCACCCCGACCACCGGGCCGCCTACTGGGCCACCCTCTCGGCGCTCAAGTTCTGCCGCATTCCCAAGCTGGTGGGCGAACCGCACCGCAAGCCCGTGCGCCTGCTGCACTACTACCGCAGTGACATACCGAGGCCGGCGGTCTATGTGGATATCGGTGAGGAGGGTCAGGCGGTGGCCGACCGGGTGTTTGGCTTTTACCGCGACTTCTACCAGTGGGAGTATAGCCCGGAGGCCTTCAGGGCGAATCGCTCGAGGCTGGGGGCCGAGGCTCTAGTAAAGTTTGCGGAGCGTTTTCAGGCAGAGGCTCCGCTGGCCCATCCTTATCTGGGCTGAGCTCTCCGACCTCAAAACTGCC
>CAZIXH010000385.1:0-2781 GCA_964543055.1 uncultured bacterium | reverse complement strand
GGCCCAGCCCCAGGGCCACCAGGCTCCCCCACAAAAAGGCTTCTTGCAGGGCCCTGCCGGTGCTGATGGGGGCCCTGTTCCCAAAAAGCTGCTTAATGGCCTGCTCGGCCTGGCGGAAGGCCTGGTCAAACTGCCCGGCAGTGGTAGAAAAAACCAATTCGCGCGACCCCGTGAGTTCGGCCAGGAAGCGCAGGTTGGCATCCTCGGTACCCACCGCTACCAGCCGGATACCCTGGGCCCGAATGGACTCGGCCACCCCCAGCGCCCGGCGGCGGGCCACCGGCTCGGGCATGAGGGTGCTGCCCGGAACCCCGTCGGTAAAGAGCAGGATGCTTCGGGCTACCACCTCGGTCTGGCCCAGTGCTTCCAGCCCGGCTTGTAAACCTTCCGCCATCATGGTGCCCCCACCGTCCTGGATGCGCTCGAGGGCCTCGAGCAAAGCAGGGCGGTTTTGGGTGAGGGGGCTTTCCAGATGGGCCTGGCTGCCAAACCCCACCACCGCAATCTGGGTAACTTGCAGGTTTTGTCTGAGCACAAAGTCCCGCGCGGCCCGCTTGACCTCGGCCAGCTTGTTCTGCTCGTTCATGCTGCCCGAGGCATCGAGCACCAGGGCAATGGCTGCCGGCTGGGGGGTGGCCGCTAAAGGTGCGGGCCGGGGAATCAGAAACTCCCCCAGAAGGCCGCCCAACAGTGCGCCGACGGCTCCCAGGAGGGCAAAGGTGCGGGGGGTGGGTTTCATCTCAAGTCTGGCGCCGGATGATGAGCGCAACGGCGTTATCGGGGGCGCCTGCGGCCAGCGCTTGCTGCACCAGGGCTTCGGCGGCGGCCTGGGAGCTACCGGCCTGGCTCAAAATCTGGGCCATCTGGCCTTCGGTGACCTCGCCCCAGACCCCATCAGAGAGCAGCACCAGCGCCTCGCCCGGCTCCAGCGTGCCTGAAACCTGGCCGGTGGTGGCTTCCAGGGTCTCCACATAGCCTTCCTGCGGCTGGCGCAGGTTGCCCAGCGAACGCAAGACCTGGTTGCGGTCGGGGTGGTGCATGGCCTCCTCGCGGGTAATCATCTGGCTGGCCACCAGGGCTGCGACCAGCGAGTGGTCGCGGGTGAGCTGCTGGAGCTGCCCCGAACGCCAGAGGTAAATACGGGTGTCGCCCACGTGGGCCACGGTGTAGCGAGCCCCCCACAGAATCACCCCGCTCAGGGTGCAGCCCCCGTCCAGGCCGGCGAGGGCCTCGAGCACGGCCTGGTTGGCGGCCCAGACCAGTCGCACCCCCCAGTCGGACTGGGCCTGGGGGTCGTCGAGGGGGTGGGGCAGGTTGCCCGCAATGAAGGTCTCGACGGCGGCCTGACTGGCCCGCTCACCGGCGGCCATGCCGCCCATGCCGTCCGAGACGCAGGCCCGGAGCAAGAGGGTGCGGCCAAACTCCGACTGGACGCGCTCGAGGCGGTACGAGTAGGCATCCTGGTTGTAGTGGCGGCTGGGGTTGAGGCCCACGCTGGTGGCCTCGCCAAGCTCCAGCACCACCTCCACCTCGCTCGGGCGCGAAAGCTTCTTGAGCAGGGCCAGGGCCTGCTTGGGGTTGGCCCGCTCTGCCGGGGCGGCCAGCATCTGGGCCAGCGCCTGGGGTACGCCCGGCAGCGGGATGCTCGAGAGCAGCAGCTCGCTGGGCCCCTCCACCGGCGGCGCGGTGCCGGTGAGCAGCTCAAACAACAAGGCCCCCAGCAGGTACACCCCGGTTTTGCTGCTCACGGTTGCTTCGGCCAGGATCTCGGGGGGGGTGTAGCCCTGCCGCCAGACTTTGGGTGCGGTCTCGCCCAGGCGGGTCAGCCGGGGCGGCAGGGCCAGCCGCAGCCCCTGGTCGGTCTGGCAGAGCGCCTGGGGCTCGAGGTCCACCAGCGCCAGACCCTTGAGCTCGAGGAAATACACCAGCTGGGCCAGAGGCTGCACCACCCCCAGGGCCGCCGGCAGCGAGAGCTTGCGGCCTACCGGCTCGCCCTCCATCGCCTCGACGGCCAGGCCTTCGGGGCCCGCATAGACCAGCCGGGGCAGCAGGCGGTGGTTGTCCAGCCCGGCCAGCAGGCGGCCATCTTGTTTGGGCCCTACCAGAAGCCTCTGGGCCCCCTCGGTAGCCCACATCCAGCTCGCCAGGTAGGGGCTTTCCACCTGAAAGGTCAGGGAGCCCCAGGTGTGGGTGGAGCCGGGGGTAAGTGCATAGTTTTCCACGGTGGAGGGTAGTACGGTTTCCTCGAGGTAGTCTCCCTCGGGCCTAGAAATGGGGGCTTCTTTAACAGGGTCTGCCAGCTCTTCCTCGGGGGGCAGGCCCATATCGGCGTGGGTCATGCCTTCGGCTTCGGCCTCGGCAATTTCCTGCAAATCCAGCGCATCCAGTGGCACCTCTGACGCAGGGGGAGGCTGGCTCGAGGGGGGTCCCATGCCCTCTTCCTCGGCCTGAGCAACTTCCTGGATATCCTCCGCGTCGTAAGCCCTGGGAGTGCCCTGCTCCGACCCGGAGCGTTCGTCCGGCATGGCTAGCCCTCCTGAAAGACCACAATTACATTGCCAAACGCAATCTCGTCGCCGTCCTTGAGTTCGGCGGGCTCCACCAGGCGGGGGGAGTAGGCTTCTTCCCCGGCCCGCTTGATGAAGACCCCGATGGTCGAGCCCAGGTCGCGCACATTCCAGACACCCTCGAAGTAAAGTTCGGCATGGCGGCGCGAGCTGTCACGGTGGCCGGGTAACCCGGCAAGGTCAATACCCACGCTGCTCGTAGACACTCGGGAAC
>CAZIXH010000384.1:0-2990 GCA_964543055.1 uncultured bacterium | reverse complement strand
GTGCACCAGCGAGCCCACGATGCGGTTGTTGCGCCAGTCACGCATGGCCGATTGCAGGTAGGCGTTGTACTTGCTGGGGTCGGAGTCGGTGCGGGCGGCAATCGAACCCTTGAGCGGGTTGAAAGCGTCCTGGCCTTCCTTGGAGCCGACCAGCCGCAGCCAGTTGAGTACGTTGGCGCGGTTCTTCACGCCCTTGGGCAGGCCGAAGGAGTCGGAGAGCATCATGAATACGCCCGCCGTGCCGGGTGCCGGGGCCCAGCCGAAGCCTTCGCCGGGCTTGAGTTGCTTGGTGGTGGTCATGTAGCCGGCAGCCCAGTCACCCATGATGTTGAAGGCGGCCTGGCCTTCCAGAACCCGGTCTACTGCTTGCTGCCAGGAGAGGCCCGAGGCGTCTTTGTTGGCGCAGTCGAGTACCCGGCCAAAGGTATTCCACACCGCCACTACCTTGGGGTCGTTGAAGCGCAGCTTGCCGTTCCAGAGATTGGTGTAGTCGTTGGCGCCCAGTACCCCCAGGGCCACCGACTCCCACAGGTGCTGCTGGGTCCAGTTCTCGCCCAGGGCCAGGGGAGCTTCCAGCCCCTTGCCCTTGAGAGTCTGGCAGGTAGTCAGGAACTCGGCCCAGGTTTTGGGGGGTTGTACGCCCCACTCCCGCAACTTGGCAGGGTTGTACCACATCACGTTGGAGCGGTGGATGTTGACGGGTACGCTGTAAATCTTGCCCTTGTAGGAGAGCAGATCCAGCAGCCCTTTGGGGAAGCGGTTCATCCAGCCTTCCTGCTGGAACAAAGGGGTCAGGTCTTCCATGCGATCAGCCACTACCCAGGTGCCGGTGAGTTCTTGCCCGGCGTGTACCTGGAAGCTGTCGGGGGGATCGCCACCCAGCATGCGGGTTTTGAGGACGGCCCGGGCATTCACGCCGGAGCCGCCGGTCACGGTGGCGTTGATGACTTCCACGTTGGGGTAACGCTTCTTGTACAGGTCAATCAGGGCTTGCAGGGCGGGGCCTTCATCTCCTGCCCACCAGGAGAAGATTTCCAACCTCCCCGACTGGGCCAGTGCCAGCGAGCCAAGGGCTGCTGCCACCATAGCTAAGAGAAACTTACGCATATCACTTCCTCCTCCACATGAATGGGGTGCCAATGGTTGGCCGAGTCCCCAGGGTGGAGATTGGCAGGCTCCAGTCCCTGGTTCCACCATTTGCTAGAAAGCGCTGCAACACCAACGCTGCAGCACCCATAGCCGGGGCCAGATGCCCGAACGCACTGGGCCGCACGGGCAGCTCGGCGTGTTCGGGGATGAAAGCGAGGTTCCTTAGCGTACTACGCAGGGGCGCCTCGAGCCAGGGCCAGGCTTCGGCGCCCGGCCCACCCAGCACCACCACGGCGGGATCAAAGGTAACGGCCACATTGGCGATAAAGCGACCCAACTGATGGGCCAGGTGCTCGAGGGTTTGCAGGGCAAACGGGTCGCCTTCATCGGCCCGCTCGAGGATGCCCTGGAAGCCTTCGCTGCGCCCGCTCTGGGCCTGGTAGTGGTTCACGGCGGTTCGCAGGGAGAGCTCACCCTCGACCACCGAGGTACTGCTGGGGTGGCGCTGTGGCCCAATCAGCCAGTGGCCCAACTCCCCCGCCGCGCCGGTACGTCCCCGATAGACCTGCCCATCCACCACCAACCCCGTGCCAAGCCCGGTGGTGAGCATGATGTAGAGCAAAGGGCTGTGGTTCTCGCCCCAGAAGGTTTCGCCAAAGGCTGAGGCATTGGCATCGTTGTCGAGGATGACCGGTAGCCCCAGGAGGGCCTCGAGGGTCTCGGCTGGGCGTTCGTCACGCCAGCCTGGCCCCGAGTTGGGGGCATAGACCAGGGTTCGGTCTTGCTTGATGACCCCCGGCACTGCCAGCCCAACCCCCAGCAGTAGTTCAAACCCAGGTACATGTGCCTGAACCTGTGCTGCCACCTTGTGCAAGCGTTCGGGTAGGGAAGTGCTGGGGCTTTCCACCCACTCCCACTGTCCCTGGGTTTGGTTGTTCAGGTCAAGCAGAATGAGCGTGGTGTTCTCCACGGCCAGTTCGACCCCCAGGGCCATTGCGCCTTCGGCGTGGAATTCCAGCGACGTTCCAGGCCGCCCTAAACCGCTGGTCTGAAGGGTCCCTTCAAAAAGCACGTGTTCATCCAGCAGTTCTTGAATGAGCGAGGAGACCGTGCTCTTGGTCAGGCCCACCGCCCGGGCCAGCTCAGCCCGGCTCAGCGGCCCGTTCCGCCGTAAAGCCTCCAGAATCAAACGGCGGTTTTGCCGTTTGATGGTTTGCTGATCCAAGGGGACAGAGCGAGCCACAGCACCTCGTTTGCAGTTCTGCTTTTTAGTAAGTTCAGCGAACAAACTATAACGCTGCCCCCAGACTTATGTCAATGGACCCAGTCCTTGAACGTTTGCTAGGAAGCCTTGGTTTGAGCCCCCTCACCCGTCGACGCCAGATCGCTATCAGCAGTGTCTGATCCGGCAAAACGAGCGTCCGGCGAGCCTGTGGTGTCGCCACCCTCTTCCGTAGGGGGAGAGGAAAAGAGGAAAACGACAAAAGCATGTGGACGTACCCTGGCGAGTGGCGGCTACGAACGCCTGAGGGCTTGTTTTTCTGCCGAATCCAGCCAGATGGTTACCGGCCCATCGTTGACCAGATGGACTTCCATGTGGGCCTGGAAAACCCCGGTCTCGACGTGGAGCCCCTGCGCTGTGAGCAGGTCGCAAAAACGCTCGTATAGCTGTCGGCCTTCCTCGGGCAGCGCCGCCTCGATGAAGCTGGGCCGGTTGCCCTTGCGGGTATCGCCATACAGGGTGAACTGCGACACGACCAGTACCTCGCCCCCGACATCGGGCAGGGCCAGGTTCATCTTGCCTTCGGCATCAGCAAAAATCCGCAGCCCTGCAATCTTGCGGGCCAGGTAGGCGGCATCGTCTGGGGTGTCGCCCTTACCCACCCCGAGCAGTACCAACA
>CAZIXH010000383.1:0-2755 GCA_964543055.1 uncultured bacterium | reverse complement strand
TCAATCACGCTACAGGATCGCCAGCGAGTTTTTTTTACAACGCTACGGCCCCCCCCGGGACGTACACTGAGTAGAGCGTCGGCAGCGTCAGATTTGTATAAGGGACAGTTCTAGCAGTTGGGCCAGGGTGGTGCGGTCGGTTTTGCCCACGCGCAGCTCATCTATGGCAGCCTGGAGGCTGGTGGCCAGTTGGTCGAGCTTCTTGCTCAGCTCTTTGCCCTGGTCCTTCAGGTCGGCCCGCATCTCTTTCATCTGCGAGGCCAGCTCGCCTTCCAGGTTGCTTACAGCGGTGTCGAGGTTCTCCTGAAGTGACCGATCGGCAATCTCCCGTTCCTGCGCTTCTTGCTCCAAAAGCCCGACCACCCGAGTTTCCAGGGCTGCGATTCGGTCAAGCAGGCTCTGGTTCATCTGTTCTGCACTGTTCTGAACGCGCTGCTCCAGGCCCTGGAGTTTGCGCTCGAACGCCTGCATCTGCTGTCCAAACAGAATCGAGCGAATTTGCTCGAGGTGGGCATCGGGGTTCTCGGCCCCCTTGGTTTCTTCAACTACCCCTCTTTTCGACATGCCATCACCTTATCACAAGCTCTTTTTGAGTCTTGCGCCAGTTGGACAGGCTTCATCCATGCCACCTTTGTTTGAACCCCTTGCATACTGTGGGAGCGGCGAGGTGGGGGACAGAAGTTGGAGAACCGCTACCTACCTCCTATAAGCCACTCCCACCTTGTGTGGTGTTGAAAGTTGATTGTACACCTGAAGTTGGTATCATACCCGAATAAAAGCGGCTATCTGGGGGTTTTGACGTAGAGCTTGCAGATCCTGGGGGCCTGGCAGCTCGGGCCGGTCGCGCTCGGCATTCACCAGGCACAAGAAGCCCAGGGGCTCATCTTCGGCAGCGCGGAACTGATGCCAGGCCAGGGGCGGCACCGTAATCAGGTCGTGCAGACCAATCGGATACACCTCGTCTCCCACCAGACAAGCCCCCCGCCCCCGGATGACCATAACGGCATGCACGTGCTGGTGGCGCTCGAGGGTGGTATGTCCCCCCGGCGCTACCTCAAAGTAGCGCCACTGGGCGGCCAGGTGGGGGTCGTCGAACAGCACCTGGCGGGTTACGTCCTTGAACGGTGCCTTTTCCCCCGATTTATAAGCCAGCACTTCCACCTCTTCCCAGGTAAAGCCCTGGGCAGCCCGCTTGGTTTTGGCTCGAGTGGCCGCCATAGCCCCATTTTACCGCTATATCTTGCCCACGCTGGCCGCCACTTTCTGTACAAAAGCCTGGGTACGTTCCAGCAACCTGTCCCCTGCTGCCAGCAGATTGCCCCCGATCAGCAGCATGGAATCAGGCCCATAAAAACCCACCATCTCTTCCACCCGTTCCACCGTCATGCCCCCCGCCGGAACCGGCAGGGTGGGGCGGAGGTGTTCCCAGGGGGCCCGGGCAGCCTGGGCCAGGTTCATGCAGGTCTCGGTGCTGTAGGCAAATCGCCCGCCGTAGTTGGGGAAAATGGTGGCATCGGCCCCCAGCAACCTGAACAGCTTGCCTAGCATCAGGGGCGGGGCTATCCGATGGCCCGCGAAGGCGGGGTGGGCCAGCACGGCCATTTCCAGGTCTTCCACCAATTCGGCAAAGGCCGGAAGCCCCATAAGCATCGGGGCTACCAGCACTACCCGAACCCCCGCTTGTCTGGCAATTTGCAGACGCTCGAGCAGGGTTTTGGGGCTACCCGTCAGCATGGGGGCATACAGGGTGTGGCCGCCGGTTTGTGCGTTGGCCTCTGCAATGGCTTTTTGAATGACGGGAACCCGCTCGGCAAAGGGCGCGTAGGGTTGGTTAGTAAGGCCGTGGTCGTCCTTGACGATATCTATTCCCCCCAGCGCAAAGGTACGGGCCAGTTCGGCCAGTTGGGTAGGGGAGAGGCCCTGTGGCTTGAGGGCGGTGCAGGTGAGGGGCCGGTCGTGTACCTGGGTGAGCTGGCGCAGCTCAGCAATCCCAAAGCGAGGCCCAGCAAACGCCGATAGCAGCTCGGAGGGCAGTTTCAGGTCTACCAGTGCTACATCTTCTTGCAACGCACAGTTGCCAAACAACACGTTGAGCAAGCCTGCGGTTTCAAAAGCCGTGCTCTGGCTGGCAAAGCGCAAAACCACTCGGTAGTAGCCCTCTTCGGCCTCCTGGATGGAGGCTACCTGGGCCAGCACCTCGTGCAGAATCTCCGGCTGGCGCACGGCAGAGGGAGGCATCTCGATGCTCTGCTCAATGGCCAGCGCTTCGGCCCTGGCCTCAATCTGGTCGGGGCTGGATTGAATGTGGTAGGTGGCCTCGAGGCTTTGCATTCCTGCCGATTCTAAGTGATTCCCGCATCTATCGTGGGGTACGGCCAATCATTACTCACTCGAGGATTGCGCCCAGCACGCAATGGCAACTAAAGACCATTAATAGATTTTACCTCGGCGCAACGTGTAGAAATTAGGCGGTCTTCCTGCTAATTGTATTGCACTCTAAATTTGTATAAAACATAATTGTTTTACTTTATTTTTATGCAAAGCAATGCTCCAACCGTAAGTGCCTACCTCGAGGAGGTTCCACCCGAGCGCAAACCGGCGCTCGAGCGCCTGCGTGCTTTGTGTTTGGAGCTGCTCCACGGATACAGCGAAAGCATGCTCTACGGCATGCCCTGCTACCAACATCCGGCAGCCAAAGAGCCCGAAATCGCCTTTGCTAGCCAGAAAAACCACATCTCGTTCTATGTGCTCAAAC
>CAZIXH010000382.1:0-10588 GCA_964543055.1 uncultured bacterium | reverse complement strand
TTGCCAAACTACCGGCTGGATAGGGCGATCTGGATTGCTTCGCATCCTGCGGATGCTCGCAATGACTTCCCGTATTTCAGTGAAGATGTACAGGCATCTATACGACTATGTACTTACTTTGAGCAGCATGATATTTCTATCGCGGGCGCACTTAGCAGGCCCAGGGTCTGGGGGCAAGCGTCGAGGGTCATTCATCTTGAGCTATCGGCTACAAGCTATCGGCGCCTGTAAGCGCATAAGCCTCCGGCTTGCCGGCCTTGAACACCACCGCTTCCCGGTAGCCCACCGACTGTAGCAGGGCCACCGCATCGGCAAAACGGTGGGCCACGTCCTCGGGGCGGTGGGCATCGGAGCCCAGCACCACCGGGATTTGAAGCTGGGCCGCCCTGGACAGGAGTTCGGGGCTGGGGTAGATCTCGGCGGCCTTTTTGCGCCATCCGGCGGTGTTCACATCCAGCGCCAGCCCTTCCCCAGCAATCACCTGCAAGGCCTCTTCGGCCAGGTCGGCGTAGCCCTCGGGGGGCCGGAAGCCCATCACCTTGGGCAGATCCAGGTGCCCAATGGCGTGAAACAGGCCGGTGCGGGCGGCCTCGGCCACCAGCTTGAAGTAGGTGCGGTACACCTCGCGCAGGTCGCGTTCCTCGAACTCGGACTGGTAGTGGGGGTTATCGAAGGGCCAGGCCCCAATGTAGTGCACCGAGCCGATGATGTAGTCGTAGTCGTACTGCTGGCGTAGCCGCCGCACAAAGTACTCGGTGCCGGGGTGAAAGTCGGCCTCGAGGCCAATCCCCACATAAAAGCTACCCGCCTCCGAACGCACTTTTTCCAGCATGGCGTGGTAAATAGGCAGCTCTGCCAGTTCCATGCGAACCTCGGGGTCGAACCAGGCCGGCATGGGGCTATGGTCGGTCATAACAATGCCCCGCAAGCCCGCCTCCAGAGCGGCTTTTACATACAAAGCAGGCTCCCCCACCGCGTGCTTGCAAAGGGGTGTGTGCATGTGGCTGTCGTACACGGCGCTTCTCCCCTAGTTTACCCCACCCGCACCACCTGGCCCAGGCTGGCCCAGACCTGCACGGGCCGCCCCAGCACTGCGCTGGCCTGGGCCGATAAAGCCTCGTCCAGGCTTAGGGCAGGCCCCGCACCCTGCACCAGACTGGCCGCCTCCGGCGGGGCCAGTTCGGGCTGGCGTGAAAGAACCGCATCCAGTTGCCAGCGGCTAGCCCACAGGCGCTTGAGCGCCCACAGGGTTTCCTGCCTGCCAGCCTCGAGGGCAAAGGGCGGCTCTCCGGCGTAGCGCACCAGCACCGGGCCTTCCGGCAGGGCCGCCCGGAGCTCATCGGCACGCTCGGGCAGCAGGTACGACTCGCGCAGGAGTTTTTCGGCAAAGGCGCAGGCCCTTTCCAGCTTTTCTTCGTCCAGCCGTGCGCCAAATACCCCCTCAAACGCTCGCCGGATCTGCTCGGCCAGGTTGCCCAGTTGGTAAAACTCGGCCTCGAGGCCCACCAACACCCAGGTAGGAACCACGGCCAGGCCCGCCCTTTGCAGGGCCTGCAGTTCGGCCACCTCGGGAAACCCCAGTGGGGCTTGCTCGAGCGAAAAAATCATGCCTTACAGTCTACTGTTCAAACCCGAAGACCATTGTGCACCCATAAAACACCAACCCCGCCAGGGAGGCGGCTGGCGGGCATTGGGGTATCGAAGGCAGGCTGGGCTATCGGAACGATGGTATAAGTGCACCCGGCTTCTATTTCAGACTAGCGCAAAACAGGAACGAAGAAGGGTTATTTGACCCAGCTCAAGCAGCCAGCAGGCGGGCTTCCAGCCACTCCGGCAACTGACCAATGTGCTCGAGCCGCACGTACGACCCTGGCCTGGGCTCCTCCATCTGCAATGGCTCGTTTCGCGCCCCTGGCGAGGGAATGTAAACCGCCTGACCCCCAATTTCCAGCACCGGCCAGACATCCGAACGCAGGCTGTTGCCCACCATCAGAAAAACCTCAGGGCGGATGCGGTGGCGTCGCAGAATGCGGCTGTAGCTGAAAGGGTCTTTGGTGCTGAGCACTTCCAGGCAACGAAAATACTCGCTCAGGCCCGAGCGCACGAACCTGGCCTCCTGATCCAGCAGGTCGCCATTGGTAATCACCATCAGGGGATAGTCGCCCGAGAGTTCATCCAGCACAGCCTCGACCTCCGGCAGTACCTGCACCGGGGCGGCCAGCATTTCTTTGGTGATATTGACCAGAAATCGAATGTGCTCCGGCGAAATGCGGCCCCCGGTGAGCTCGAGGGCGGTCTCGATCATGGAAAGGCCAAAGCCCTTGACCCCATCACCGTAGTGCTGGATGTTACGGCGCTCGGTCTCCTGGAGATACCGGTCGTCATACGAACCATTCAGATATTCCTGCATCAGCAGCCTGAACTGGGCCTGGGCCTCGCGAAAGTGAGTTCCGCTCTGCCACAGGGTGTCATCAGCATCAAAGGCGATATACTCGACCATAGCTTCCTCTTTTGCAAGTGTAGAACGCTTTCCAGCACGGTCTGGGTCAGATGACGCAGCGATGCGTTATGTGTGGCATTGCTCAGGACTCCATTCAACTTGCGGTGGACACCGACACAAAGTGGTTACGTCACTGCTCCCCAAAAAGATTGCCCCACGCTCCGGACTGGTTGGCCTGAATTGCTGGCAAAATCATCCAATCTTTTCCGGGCTAAAGTAGATTAATCTCAGTCATGCGCCTGCTCTATCTGGCCCTTCTGGTGGGTCTTGGCTTTGCCAGCGCCCAGACCTGTGCGGGGCTGCCCCGGCTCAATGTCAGTACCCCCAGCGGCTTCTGCGTGGGCATCGTCAGCCGTGAGCTGCGCTTTCCCAGGGGCCTGTTGCCACTATCCTCGGGCGACCTGCTGGTGGCGGAGATGAACGGCTGGAGTGCCAACCAGGGCTCACTGGCACGGCTCTTCAAGCAGGGAAATCGGTACCGTATCCAGCGCCTCTTTAGCGGGCTGGATAGGCCCAATGGCGTTGCCCTGGGCCCGGATGGCAGGGTGTATGTGGGGGAGGTCGGGCGCATCTTCCGCTTCGACCCCAAACAAGCCCAGCCCCAGAAGGAGTACATCCTGCGCGACCTGCCCGGAAACGGGCGCCATCCGCTGACCCAGATGGTCTTTGATAGGGCGGGCAACCTGTTGGTCAACGTAGGTTCGGCCTCGGACAACTGCCAGCAGGACAGGGGCAAGGCGGTCTGCGCCGAGGCGGCGCGAAACGGCCTGATCCGCAAGTACACCCTCCAGTGGCCCCAGGGCATCGTGCGCGGCTGGAGCATATATGCCACCGGCTTGCGCAACTCCATGGCGCTGGCCCTCCACCCCTCGGGCACGCTCTTGCAGGGCGAGAACTCCCGCGATGCCATTCCGGCTGCCGACCCACGCATCTCCGATGAGGCTCACCCCGCCGACGAACTGAACGTGGTGCTACCGGGCGCCCACTACGGCTGGCCCTACTGTTACGAAAACGGCCGGAACGCTCCCGAATTTCCCCGCTTCAACTGCGCCCGGACCCGAAACCCCACCCTGCTCCTGCCGGCCCATGCGGCCCCCCTGGGCATGACCTATCTGAATGCCCAAAGCGAGTGGGGCGACGGCTGGCTGGTGGTGGGTTATCACGGCTATCGTAAAACCGGGCACCGACTGGTGGCCTTCCGGGTAAACAGGCAGGGCATCCCCAGCGGCCCTGCACGGGAGCTCATCGGCAACTGGGTCTTCCCCGACGGCAAACTGGGGGCGCCGGTAGATGTAAAGCAAGGGCCCGACGGGAAAATCTACATCACCGATGACCGCAATGGCATGTTGCTGGTGTTCTCGAGGCTCTGATTCACTCCAGCACCCGCCACAAATACCAGGCCGCATGGGAGCGATAGGGCCGGAAGCGCTCCCCCAGTTCTTCTAGTGCCTGCCGCTCGCCGATGCCGTACAGTTTTTGCGCCCCCTTACGGATGCCCAGATCCAGCACCGGCCAGACATCGGGGCGGCCCAGGCCAAACATCAAGAACATCTGCACCGTCCAGACCCCGATGCCCCTGACCTGGGTCAGGCGGCGGATCACCTCCGGGTCGGGCTGATGTTCAATGCCCTCGAGGCCCCCTTCCAGGGCAAAGCGCGACAGATCCTGCACGTACCGGGCTTTGGCATTGGACAGCCCCACGGCCCGCAAATCTTCGCTTGGGGCCTGGTGCAGCACCTCGGGCTTCAGTTCAAAGCGGCTCACCATGCGCTGCCAGATGGTATCGGCGGCCTTGCCGGAAAGCTGCTGGCCCACAATGGAGCTGAGCAGCACCACATACGGCGAACGCTCGGGGAAAGGATGGGGCGCAAAAGGCGCCGGGCCATGCTTCAAAGCCAGCTTCTGCATGGCCGCATCGGTGAACCTGATCTGAAGCCGTCCCGGCTTGGGGCGCACAACTCTGGGCATGGCCGATTCTACTGCCCCCGTTTCCACTCCCCCGACTTGCCCCCGGCCTTGTGCAAGAGGCGCAGGTCGGTAATTTCCAGGCCCTTGCTGGCCGCCTTGAGCATGTCGTAAACGGTCAGGGCCGCTACCGCACAGGCCGTGAGGGCTTCCATCTCGACCCCCGTCTCGGCTTTGGTCTTGACGGTGGCCGTAATATGCACCCGTGCTTGATCGGGCAGGAAGCGAAGCTCTACATCGGCGCTGGTGATAGGTAGCGGGTGGCACAGGGGAATCAGCTCCCCGGTTTTTTTGGCCGCCAGAATGCCCGCAAGCTGGGCCACGCTCAGGGGGTCACCCTTCCCCACCCCGCCTTCCCGGAGTGCCTCCACCGCCTCCGGTTGCAACACTACGGTGGCCTCGGCAGTCGCGGTACGCAGGGTGGCAGCCTTCTCGCTCACATCCACCATGCGCGGCTTACCATCTTGGAAATGGGTCAGTTTGCCATACCCAAAGCCTAAGGCCAAAAGCCGAAAGCCGAAAGCCTGCTTCAGATGTCCTTGCGCTCAAAGATAAGCAAGGCCAAAAAGGCGAAGCCCACCGTGTAGATGATGAGCAGGGGCAGGCCCAGGCTCACCGCAGCAGGGCGGATATACAGGTCTAAGTAGCTGGTAAGCAGAAAGGGCTGGATAGCCGGGAAGGCAATCAGAAGGCGCATCAGGAGCAGGGTCGAGACCGCCGCCAGCGCTGCCGAGGTGGTGCTGAGGAAGACCACTGCGTAAAGCATGGCCAGGGCCGAAAGCGGCCAGAGCACCACTCCAGCCAGTGCATGGGCCCGCAGCAACTCCATAAAGGCCCCTGGGGGCGTAAGCTGGCCCACACCCGCAAAGCTGCCCTCTCCCAGGCCTGTACCGCCGAAAAAGCTACCCAGTCCAAAGGGCAAGCCGGCCAGCAACGAACCTACCAGACTCACCAGCAGCAGAATGAAGGGGTAGGCCAGCACCACAACAACTTTGGCCCCTAGCAAGCGGCTGCGGGGACTGGGGCGCAACAGCACCGACTTGAGGGTTCCCATCGAGACTTCCGAACCCAGGACTTCTGCTGCCGCCATGGCCGTAAGGAAGGGAAACAGGAAGTCCATACCCGTCAGGAGCGAAAGGGCCGGCACCTGCCAGCCCGAGACCAGCTCGAGGCCATACTGTGCCCGGAGCCCCGGCGCAAAAGCCCACAAAATGGGCAGTACCAAAGCCGCTAGCAGCCCAATCTGCACCGAGCGCAGCCGCACCAGCTTGCCAAATTCCCAGATCAGTACCCGCAGCATAGGGTGCTCCTTCTCGCAATGGATGGTTTAATCAAAGGCAATAACTCAGCCCTCGAGGGCGAAAAGGGGGCAGGTAGACCCCTCTGTCACCCCCCGGAGCCCTGACCCCTGACCCCTACTTTCTGGCTACGCATTTTTCACCCTTTCCCGGTAGTAGTCGTAGAGGTCGAAGTAATCGGGTTCCAGGAACTGCACCTGGTAGTTCTCGCGCACCAGTGCCGCCAAAGCCACGTTGGGCGACCCTTCAAATATCACGTTCACATCGCGCAGGCTCACGTTTTGCACCCCCGGTACGGTCTTGAGGAAGGCTGCTGCTCGAGGCGGGTCGTCCACCCGCAGGCGGTAGGTTTCGCCCTTGGAGCCCAGCTTGACCTCTTCCAAAAGCCGCCCCCCGCCCAGAATGCCCACCTTGTCGGAATAGGCCGAGACCTCGCGCAGGTGGTGGGTGGACAAGAGCACCGCCACCCCTTTCCAGGCCAGCTCGGACAGAATTTCGTGGACTTTGCTGATGCCCTGCGGGTCGAGGCCGCTGGTGGGCTCATCCAGGATGAGGATTTGCGGCTCGTGCAGAATGGCCGAAGCCAACCCCAGGCGCTGGCGTTGGCCCAGCGAGTAGGTACGCACCGGCTGGTCGGCCACCGCCAGCAACTCGAGCCGCGCCAGTACCTCGCGGATGCGGGTATCCACATTGGACATACCCGTCAGGAAGGCGATCATCTCGAGGTTCTGTCGCCCGGTCATGTGGGGGTAAAAGGCCGCCGGGGCCTCCACCACCGCCCCCAGCGCCCGCCGGGCCACATAGCCACCGTTGTAGATATCCTGCCCGAGCATCCGCACCACGCCCGAGGTGGGGAAGGCCAGGCCGGTGAGCAGGCGAATCAGGGTGGTCTTGCCGGAGCCATTGGGCCCGGCCAGGGCATAGACTTCGCCTGGCTGCACCGCAAAGGTGATGTTCTCCAGCACGGGTTTGCGCCCGTACTTTTTGCCCAGTTGCTGGGCCTCGAGGGCAGCGCCTGGGGTGCTGGTTGCCACAGCTTCACTCATGGGTGTGATTATACGCAGGTAACGCGCCGGGCCTGGTTCACGTCCGGCAGATGGGTGTTGGACGTAACGAGGCGGCTGGAAGTCTATAGTCGCTGGTCTATTGTCCATAGCCGAATCGAGTCCATGGCTGATGGGAAAAGTAGGGCAGGGCGGGTGAGCCAGGAACCAGGCTTAAATCCGCCTTTTGGACGGTGCGGGTGGAGGGCCTCTTAGCGAGGGCTTGCACCCATCTTGCCTTTGGGCGCTGGTGTGCTATTCTCGAGGTCGCGTCCTCGGTCTGACGCGGCGCACCAGCGTGAACCGGGTCAGGGCCGGAAGGCAGCAGCCCTAAGCGCCACGGAGCGGGTGCCGTCAGGGAGCCGGGGGCGCTTTTTTTGTGCATGAATGAAGCGTGAAAAAAGCCTCAGGCGCTGGTTCTTGATCAACCACCAATAGGCGAAAACCAACCCCAAACTGCTCGAGTCTCTCGAGTTTATCGCTATAGAAGGTCAAATTGACCGCTTCTCACCTGGTAGCACCTTATACTTCGCTCTGGGATGTTACAGCGTTATCTATTGCGCGAAACGTTGTCGCTGTATCTGCTGGGCGTGCTGCTATTCGTGGGGTTGATCACCTTCGATCTGCTCTCTTCGCTCTCGGGGGCATTCCTGCGGGCCAAAACCCCCGTCAGCGAAATTGCCCAGATGGTGGCCTACCGGGTGCCCTATACGCTGGGCATTGCGCTACCACTGGGGCTGGTGTTTGCGCTGCTGGTGGCGCTGGCCCGCTGGATTCGCCAGTCCGAGCTCAAGGCTGCCTACGCAGCCGGGGTACCCCCCCGCACCTTTATCGGGCCGGTGCTGGTGCTAGGGCTGGTGGTGGGGGCTGTGGTGCTCTACAACGAAGGCTGGCTCAAGCCCATTGCCCAGGAGCGCTTTGAGGCCTTGCAGTACAAAATCTACTACGGCTCCGAGCCCTCCGGCGTCCTGACCGAACGCACCTACACCCCCCAGGGTCTGGGGGTGTACTACGCCCAGCGCATCTACCCACCGCCCGAAGGGGGGGTGGGCTCGAGGCTGGAAGGCGTCCGGGTGGTGGAGCCGGGCGGTTCCGTCTGGAGCGCCGAGCGGGGGGTCTGGGTCAGTGGCGCCTGGCGGCTACAGAATGCCTACCGGGTAGACCCCAACGGCAAAATCTTCCAGGAGGCCGAACATCCCCTGCCCTTCCCCCTTGGCGTGCAGCCCAAAGCCGTCTCCTACGAGGCCATGCGGATGCCCGACCTTCAGGCCGCAGCCAAAGCCGACCCCTCGGCCCAGTTCCCGCTGGCCCGGCGCTATGCCAACGCCGCCGGTACGGTGGTGCTGGCCTGGCTGGCGGTTGTGATTGGCCTCTCGCTGCGCGACTCGGCCTGGGCCTTTATCGCGGTGGTGGGGCTTATTTTTGGCTACTGGACCCTGTTCACCCTCTCGGCCCAGTTCGCCGGCTTCGACCTGCTGGGCGCGTGTGGGGCCTGGCTGCCCAACCTGGTCTATGGGGGGCTGGCCCTTTTCGGCACCTGGAGGCTTGCCAGATGAAAAGAGGCACGGTAGCTCTGGGGAAAACGCCTGGATACAGCGCCCCCTGGCCCCTGCACCTCCTCGCCCATGCCCCAACCTGGAGGCAGCCGTGAACACCCTCGACCGCTACCTGACCAGGGAAGTGGGCGCATCTGTGCTGGGGGCGCTGGCGGTGGTGGTGTTGGCCTTGCTGGGCGGGGCCCTGTACGAGGTGCTGGCGCCGCTCCTGGCCCGGGGGGCCGACCCCTGGGTGGTGAGCCAGTACCTGGCCTTCCGGGTGCCCGAGGCGCTGGTACGGGGGATGCCGCTGGCCTTCTTGTTTGCTCTGTTGCTGGTGCTCTCGCGCATGGGCGAGGAGTCCGAGCTCAAGGCCATGCTGGCCGGAGGGGTTTCCAAGCTGCGGGTGCTGTTTCCTTTGCTTTTGCTGGGCAGTTTCCTGTTTGGGGTATGCCTGGTGGCCGCCGACAGTCTGGTACCGCGTAGCTTGCAGCAGGGGCAAAACGTTTTGCGGCAAGCGGTGTTGCAAAAACCCAGGGCGTTGCTACAGCCTGGCACCCGCCTGGTGGATGCGTACGGGCGCATTGTGTACGTGGGCGAGGTGAGCGAGAGCGGCATCGGCCAGGTGCGGGTGATTACCGCAGAAGAAATTCTGCTGGCCGAGAAGGGCCGTTTTGAGCAGGGCGCGCTGATTCTTTCGGAGGGTCTGCGGGTGACCTATGGGGGCGCTCGGCCCCGCACTGTGGCACGGTTTGAGCGGGCTACGGTACCGCTGGTGGAGCTTTCCCTCGAGCCCCCCGGCGGCCTCTTCAGCCTGACGGTGGCCGAACTGCGCCAGCGCATCGTCCAGTACAAAGCCCAGGGGCTCCCCTACCACGCCGAGCTGACCGCCCTGCACCGCAAATGGGCCGAACCCGCCGCGGTGTACTCGTTCGCCATTTTTGCGGTGGGGTTGGCCTTTTTCCTGCTGGGAGGCAGCCGCAGCCTGGGCATGCTGGGGGTCGTGGTTCTCACCTTCATCTACTACGCCACCTGGAGCGTGGGCCGCATCATGGGCGAGCAGGGGGTGCTGCACCCCATTCTGGCCGCCTGGGGGCCCAACCTGCTCTATGCGCTGGCCGGTCTGGCGCTATTGCGACTGGGGAAGCGATGAATGAAGGCACCGGACAGCGTGCGTTAGGGGCCAAAAGGTCGTGGGTTGGCTGGCAACCCCGCCTTTTCCGGTGTCTGGGCCTTCCCCTGCTGGTGCTGATTGTTATCCTGTGGACCCCCGGCCTGGCGCAGGAGACCGAGCAGGCCCCGGCCACAGGGAGTAAACGCCTGAAAATCCTCGAGGCCGAGCGTTTAGAACTCAGAAACGAGAATAACGAGGAACTGGTGATTCTGGTAGGCAACCCGGTCAAGATGGACCGGGACGGCGAAAGCATTGAGGCCCCCCGGGTGGTCTTCAACCGCACCCGAAAGCGCCTTTTGCTGATGGGCGGGGTGCGCTACAAGGACAAGCAGGGCCAGCTCATCGAAGCCGACGAGCTCGAGCTCTTCACCGACGACGAAAGCTTCGAGGCCATCCAGGTCAGGATCGAGTCGGGCGAGTTTTATCTGGAGGGGCCCATCTGCCAGCGGGCCGCCGGGCAGATCCTGCTGCAAGAGGGCTACCTGACCCCCTGCCAGCGCTGCGAGCAGGAGGTGGCCGACTATGCCTTCCAGGCCCAGGAAGTGCTGCTTTATCCGGGTGACCGGATTATTGCCCGGGGGGTGTGGGTGCTCCTGCGCGGCGAGCGTACCCTGTACCTGCCGGTGCTGCTCTTGTTCTTGAACGAGCGGCGGCCCAAGCTCGAGTTCGGCCAGAGCGAGACCGACGGGGTGTTCGTAACCGCCGACCTGCCCTACGTTTCCGACTTTGGCATTGGCTTTACGCTCCTGCGCTACTTCGAGCGGCGGGGCTGGGGCTTTGGCTTCGACCATTACGGCATTGGGGCGGCCCTGGAGCGCTATCAGTTTTTGTACCTGCCCCCCCCTGCCGGGCTGGTGCTGCCCGACAGCGACCCGCGCCTGTCTCTGATACACAACTGACGCTGCCGACTACCTACTCTGTGTAGATATCGGTGGTTGCCGTATAAGTTAAAAAAAATGATCGTCATCATCAAAATAGTACGAATAAATTTGAGGCCTCTTAATAAGAAGTAATACACATACCAGACTTGACCTATAAGTATATATAACAAGAGTACTACTAGGAGTAAAAAA
>CAZIXH010000381.1:0-3084 GCA_964543055.1 uncultured bacterium | reverse complement strand
CAGGCGGGCCAGCAGCCGCTCGTAGGTGAGCCCATACTTCGACGCAATGGCCAGGGCATAGGCTCTGCCATCGGCAGGTCGGCGCAAGACCCGGAAGGTACGCAGGGTGGGGTCGTCGGGGTTGACCTCCGCCACCAGGCTTACGGTGTCCGGGCCCAGCGAGGCCAGCTCGTCCAGGAAGGTCACTACCACCGCCAAAGCCTGGAGTCTCCGAACCTTTTCCAAAACCTCGCGGCTCAAAAACCGCGCGTCCTCGAGCGAGGTCGAGGAGAACATCTCGTTGAGCACAAAAAGGCTTCCAGAAGTGGCCTGCAGGAGCGCCTGCCGCACCCGCAGGAGCTCATCCTGTAGCTTGCCGCGCAATGCTTGGGCTGCTTCGACCCGTTCAAAATGGGTAAAAATCTGGTCGCAGAGGAACAGGCGGGCCTCGGTTCCGGGCACCGGCAGGCCCAGCCGGGCCAGGTGATGCACCTGACCGACCATGCGGGCAAAGGTGGTCTTGCCGCCCTGGTTGGGGCCGGTCACCACCAGGATGCGCTCCGGACCCTCCAGGTAAAAACTGTTGGGCACAACCTTGCTGCCGGCCTCTAGCTGTTGACGGGCCAGGGCCAGCTCAACGCCCTCCCGAAGCACCACCTGCTTATCCTGCACGACTTCCGGGAGGCAAACAGAAAGCCCCGCCGCCCGCAAGGGCTCGAGGTAGTCCAGATAGCTCAGAAAGAACTGCACCTCCCAGTCGAGCGTGGCCAGTACCGGATCGGGAAAGTCTGGGTGGCGCAGGGCGAAGGCGGCCAGCTCGGCGAAGACCTGGGGAAAGAGCCCCACCACCCCCTCCAGAATGCGCTCCTCGATGTGGTTGAGCTGGTTCCAGTCCGAAAAGCTTGTCAGATAGTCCTTCGAGTGGCCCTGGCGGAAGCGGGCGAAGGCGGCCTCGAGCTCAGTCTGGTAGTCGGGCTCGCCGGCCCAGGCGCGTACCGTGACCCGGTCGCCCTGGATGTGCAGCGTGTACCGGATAGCCGCCAGGGCCGCCTGCAAACCCTGGGCTTCCTCTGCCAGAGCCGCAAAACCCGCCGAGGCCCGGTGCTGCTCGAGGAAAGCCCGCACCCGCTTCAGCCCTTCCGAGGCCAGGCTCGAGCCATCCAGGGCCTGGCCCAGGGCCCGCGTCGAGCGCACGTAGAGCAGGGCCGCCTCCAGGAAATAGCCCTGCTGCTGGTAGGGGTTGCTAAGGGTCTGGGCCAGTTTTAACAGCCGCCTGAGCTCCTGCTGGGCCTGGACAAAGGCTCGCAGCGCCTCCCTGAGCACAGGGTCTGCCAGATCGGTAAAAACGGCCTGGCGGTAGCGGATGGCTTCCAGGTCGTGCAGGGGGGTGTAGTAGAGCGGGCGCAGGTCGAACTCGAGGCCCCCCACAGCCTTTTCCACCACCCGGTCGAGGTTCAGGTCGGGGAAGAACGGTGGCGGCTCCACCACCAGCGAAGCAGGGGTCGCGGGCCAGAGCAGGCTGGGCGTCATAGAGCCTCCTCGGGGGTGAAGGCGAGCAAAGCCTGCTGGAGCGCACTGGCCAGGGCGGCCCGCGCCGGGTCGAAGGCCCGGAGGCCATCGGCAGGGCGGGCGGCCTCCTCCAGACCCTGGCTGCGGGCCTGCTCGAGCCGCCGCAGGAGGGCGGCCACGCTCAGGGCCAGCCAGCGTTCGCCCTCGAAGCGCCAGGGTTCGCCGTGCTCGGCCTGCCACAGGCTACGGGCCTGCTCTTCCAGCGGCTCCAGCGCCTCGCGCCAGACCCCCAGTGTGCGGGCCTGGTACAAGAACAACAGGGTGGCCTCGAGCGGCTCCATCTGCTCGGCAGCGCCCGGAGGGGCCAGTCGGTGGAGCAGGTTGAAGGCCGCGCCCGCCTCGGCCCGACTGCCCTGAACATGAAACTCCATCACCTGCCGGTCGCTTTCGCATTTGTAGAGCTGGTAGCGCAGCACAGCGTTCTCCTGCAGTGCCGGGCCCGCGTCTTGAACCAGGCGGTGGTTTTGTTTTTCACAGAAAGCCAGGTCCTGCTCGAGCTGGACCACCCGCGCCTCCAGGGCCGCTTTTTCACTTTGCAGGCGGGCCAGGTCGGGTGGGGGAGGCCTGTGGAAGAGCTTCACGCATGCACCTCCTTCAAGGTGGCGTAAAAACGCCACAGAAACAGCGCAGCAGCTATTTGCAGCAGCACCGCAAAGGCTACCAGATGCCGGGGGGCCAGACTGTAAAAGAAACCCATGGCCAGGCTGCCCAGCATCCAGGCCCCCCCAAACGCGGTATCGAAAAGGCCGTAGGCGCTGCCCCGGCGGGCCTGCGGGCTCAAAACAGCCACCGCAGTACGCATCAGGCTTTCTTGCAGGCCCAGCGCACTGCCCCAGAGGAGCGCCGCCAGCACCAGCACACCCAGGCCTTGCCCCAGGAAGAACAACGGGGCCGCCGCCAGGCTCAGCACCGGCACCCCCCAGAGCAACCGGAGCCCCAGGCGGTCAAAGAGGTGCCCCACCCCGTAGGCCACCAGGGCGTCGGCTCCCATGGCCAGGGCGAACAGGAGCGGGATGGTGGCCGCCGGAACGGCCCGGGTGGCCTCCAGGTGGTAGGCCACCAACTGAAAGTGCGCAAACCCTGCCACCGTGAGCATGGCAAAGAGCAAATAGGCGTAGTAAGCACGGGGAAGGCTCTCCCAGTCCTGCGGCGCGGACGGCCTGGCCACCCCATCGAGCCGCCGGGCCGATAGCAGGAAGACCAGGGCCAGCAGCGCCGGCACGAGGAGTCCGGCAAACCCCTGGCGGTAACCCCCCAGGCTCACCAGCAAGGCCACCAGCAGGGGCCCTAGAAACGCCCCCGATTGATCGAGTAGCTCATGCAGGCCAAAGACCTTGCCCTGGCCCAGCTGATCGCCAGCGTGGGAGAGCAGCGCATCGCGCGCCGGGGTGCGCAGGCCCTTGCCCAGGCGCTCGAGAAACAAGAGCAGGGCCGCACCCCAGGCGGAGGGTGCCAGGGCCAGGGCCGGGATGGAAAGCAGGTTCAGGGCATAGCCCAGGTACATAAGCCGCCAGGGCCTGTCGCTTATCCACATCT
>CAZIXH010000380.1:0-6287 GCA_964543055.1 uncultured bacterium | reverse complement strand
CCCCCCACCCCCCCCCCACACCTGGACTTTGGGGTGTATTCACGCAGCCGGCGCGCCTGCGACTACAGGGTCGTTAACCCATTGCCGCTGCTGGTTGACCGAGACTGGCAAAGTTTTACCCTGAACCCAGCCCGCAACCGCTAACGGATTCACGGGAGAACCCTACGACTGTGTAACCTGGTTCTTTGGCGTTAGGCTTTCGGCGCCTTGTTGAACGGGGATTGGTACAAACAAACCTGTCTACCAACGCCTCAAATTGCAAGGTTTGCCTACCCGCAGTCTGGTAGCTCCGGAGTATGCTAGAGGCTGCTATGGTCAAAGACTTTGATTTTCCCCGCAGCGCCTATGTGGGCGGCAAATGGCACCAGACCCCCAAAACTTTTGCGGTTAAAAGCCCCTATAGCGGCGAACTGCTGGCCCAGGTCGCCGACTGTGGCGAAGCCGAAGCCCAGATGGCCGCCGACGCTGCGGTAGCAGCCTTCAAGGAGTGGAAAAAACTCACCGGTTTCGAGCGTGGGAAAATCCTGCGCAAATGGAACGATCTGCTCATCGCCCACCAGGAAGAGCTGGGGCGCCTGACCGCTTTGGAAATGGGCAAACCCATCACCGAGGCCAAGGGAGAAGTTCTGTATGCGGCCAGCTTTGTGGAATGGTGCGCCGAGGAAGCCCCCAGGGTGAACGGGGAGCTGATTCATTCGCGTTTCCCCCACAAGCGCCAGATGGCCGTCTACGAGCCGGTAGGCCCGGTGTATGCCGTGACCCCCTGGAACTTCCCCACCAGCATGATTACCCGCAAGGCCGCCCCCGCGCTGGCCGCAGGTTGTACCATCATCGTCAAGCCTGCCGAACAAACCCCCCTGTGCGCTTTGTACCTGGCCAAGCTCTGGGAGGAAGCCGGAGGCCCCGCCGGTACCCTGCAAGTGCTGCCCGCTGCCGACCCGGTGCCGGTGTCCAGGGTCTTGATGGAGGACATGCGCATTCGCAAAATCACCTTCACCGGTTCCACACCCGTCGGCAAAATCCTCTACCGTCAGGGGGCCGAAACCATGAAGCGGGTTTCCCTCGAGCTCGGTGGCAACGCTCCCTTCATCGTGTTTGAGGATGCCGATATCGAAAAGGCCGTGCAGTTCACCCTGCTCTCCAAGTACCGCAACGCCGGGCAGACCTGCGTCACCACCAACCGTATTTACGTGCACAAGAAGCTCGAGGCCGACTACGCTGGTGCGTTGGCCGAAGCCGTGAGCCAGCTCAAGGTGGGCGATCCCCTGGATGCCAGCACCAACGTGGGGCCCCTGGTCGAACAACAGGGCCTGGATAAAGTGGTCTCGCACGTGGAGGATGCCCTTGCCAAAGGAGCCAGGGTTGCCACCGGGGGCAAGCCCCTGGGAGGGCTGCTGTACGCACCCACCGTCCTGACCGGCATTCAGCCCGGCATGAAAATTTTAGATGAAGAAACTTTTGGGCCGGTCGCTCCCTTGATGCCCTTTGAGGACGAAGAACAGGCCATCGCCTGGGCCAATAACACCGACTATGGCCTGGCCGCCTACATCTGGACCAAGGATTTGAGCCGCGCCTTCCGCGTAGCGGAGGCCCTGGAGTATGGCATTGTGGGCGTCAACGACCCCGTCCCCAGCGCCATGGGCTCCAACCTGCCCTTTGGCGGCTACAAAAACTCGGGCCTGGGCCGCGAGGGGGGGCACTGGGGCATGGAGGAGTTTCTGGAAACCAAACTTATCTCCTTCCTGCTGCCCTGAACAAAGTCCACTCTCTGAAACCACAAGGGGCGACCAACCGCTCTTCGGTCGGTCGCCTTTGAGTCGTTAGAATAGGCACATGAACATCGTTGGCCTTCGTGGTGCGCCCAAAGAGACCCTTGCCGAGTTGAAGGAAGCCCTGAAGGGTGTTGATTTTCTTGAAGCCACAGCAACCTACATCACCGACTGGCAGGATCAGCGGGCTCGAGCCCGTTACGCCATTTATGTTCAGGAGGGAAAGCACCGGGTGCTGAGCCTGGATGCCTTTGGCCCTCGCTTTGGGTCAGAGGGGGACGATGCCCTGAGAGACCTCACCCTCTGGCTGTCGGAGCGCGGGGTCAGCAGCTTCAAAGAGGCCGTAATAGCCCCTTCAGAGTACGCCGCTTTGTTTGAACAGTCCGACGAGGAGATCGGCAAGCTCCTCGCGGCCACCGCCAACCCCACCGACCCCATGCTTTACGTCAAGCGCGACTTCACCAGCCGCATGTGACGCCTACCCTCAAACGTTGAAACCAAACATCCGCATCTGACGCTTACCGTCTTCGGTCATCTTGGCGGGCGTCCAGGGCGGCGTCCAGACAAAGTCCACATTGACCGCGTTCACACCCTCGAGGCGCATCACCGCAATTTCAGCATCGGCCTTGACGATGTCCTGGGCAGGGCAGCCGATGGAGGTCAGGGTCATGGTAATGTCCACCACCCCCCCTTCCTTGACCTCGGCATCGTAGACCAGGCCCAAATCCACCACATTCACGGGAATCTCGGGGTCGCGCACCACCTTGAGGGCTTCCAGTACCTGCTCTTTGGTTGGCAGACTCGTCTCGCTCATGGGGTTTATGTTAACCCGGAGGCCCGAACAGCATCCTGCACTGGGTTGCAAAAAAGTTGTGGCCTGTGGCGGAGCCTTAGTGCCCCATAAGCCACAGGCCACCCGCCACCGGCTCTACATAAACCGCTTGCGACGGCGGTAGCTCTTGACGTCCTTGAAGCTCTTGCGCCCCCCCGACTTGGCCACCCCCAGGTAAAACTCCTTTACATCGGGGTTGGACTCGAGGTACTCCCTGGTGCCTTCCAGGGCAATCCGCCCGGACTCCATGATGTAGCCATAGTGGGCCACCGAGAGGGCTACCCGAGCGTTCTGCTCCACCACCAGTACCGTCACGCCTTCCTCGGCGTTAATCTGGGCCACAATATCGAAAATTTCCCGCACCAGCAGGGGGGCCAGCCCCAGGCTGGGTTCGTCCAGCAGCAGGAGCCGGGGGTTGGCCAGCAGGGCCCGCCCAATGGCCAGCATCTGCTGTTCGCCCCCCGAGCAGTAGCCCGCCAGCCGGGTCTTGATCAGGGCCAGCTTGGGAAAGTAGTGGTAGATGCGCTCGAGGTCTTCCTTGACCTTGGTGCTGTCGCGCCGGGTAGCCGAGCCCACCCGCAGGTTTTCCTCCACGGTCAGGTGCTTGAAGACCCGCCGCCCCTCCGGCACCTGCACAATACCTTTCAGCACAATCTGCTCCGGCGGCTTGTTAGCAATATTTTCGCCCCGGTAGTGGATCGCGCCCGATACCACCTTGCCATCCTCGGGCACCAGCAGGCCTGAAATAGCCCGCAGGGTCGTGGTCTTCCCGGCGCCGTTCGGGCCCAGCAAGGCGGTGATGTGCCCCTCCGGCACCTTGAGTGAAACCCCTCTCAACACCTGGATGATGTCCTTGTACACCACCTCGATGTTGTTGACTTCCAGCAGAATCGGGCCCAGATCTTCAGGATGCATATCACCTCGCAGAAAGCCGAAAGCTAAAAGCAGCAGTCTACCTTAGGCCTTCAGCCCTCAGCTTTGAGCTTCCTTTACGGATTCCGTACCTGGCGGAACAGCGCGGAGGTAAAGGGGTCGGTTACCGGCACAAACTTGCCGCCTTTGGCTTCCAGCACCCGCAGGCCCTCGGCCCCGGTCTGCTCAGAACGGGTAAAGTCAATCTCGATGCCCGACTTGGTCGAAACCGCAAAACCCGGCTTGAAGGCGCTTGGGCCGTTCATGCCAATCAGGGCCTGGTATACGGTTTCGTTATCAATGCGACCATTAAAGCGCTGGGCAGCCCGCTTCATGGCTTCCACTGCAATGGCTGCCGCCAGCATACCGGCGGTATAGTTGGTGGAGTTCAGAGTGTCCGCACTGCGGTTGTACCTGGCCGCGAGTTGCTTTTGCAGGGCAATGCCAGGGGTGTTCTCATCCAGGGTGTAGTAGCTGCTCGCCCACAGGAAGCCTTCGGCGGCATCGCCCGCCAGGCGAATCAGGTCGGAGCCCCCGGTATAAACCGCCCCCAACTGCTTGATCTTTTTATCCAGCCCCAAACGCTTGGCATCTTTCAGGATGTTGGCGACAGGCCCGGCCACATTCTGATGCAAAATAAACTCCACACCGGCAGCATCCAGGGCTCGCAACAAAGCGGTGTTGTCCAGGTTACCCCCGCCCACCTCACGCACGTCTACTATGGTCTGGCCAAGCCGCGCCGCTGCCCTGCGGGAAGCATCAATCACGGCCCGACCAAACGGGCTCGGGTTGACCACCAGGGCCACTTTAGCGTTTTTCTTGGTACGGTTGATGTACTCGAGCAACGCCACAAACTGCTCGGAGTAGCTGCTCACCGGCAGGAACATGTAAGTATTGTTGGGCGGCTCAATTAGACCAATGTGCGCCGAGGCCGGAATGGTGGGCATCTTCACTTCGTTGATAAGCGGTTTGAGTTGCAACATGGCCCCGGTGGAATAACCCAGATATATAGCGGGTTTGGCCCGGTCCAGCGCTTCCTCAAAGATACGCTGGGTGTTGGGGTTCTGGTACTGGTCGTCCCGCACGGTGCAGTTCAGGGTAACGTTAGGAATCAACTTCTGCTCGTTGGCGTATTTGCAGTAATCCTCAATGCCGGCCCCATACGGCCCCCCTACGTCCGAGGTGGGCCCGGTCACGGCCCCCGACCACAGCAGGTTCACCGTACGCCCCTGGGCCATCGCCAGTCCCAGCATGGCCACCATCCCTAAAACAATCGCTCGCTTCATGGCTCCTCCTGTTCAGACACTTTCCGGTTCAGTTGCAACGCGCATCACGCGATGTTGCCTGGGTTGCTGATTGCTGATGGCTAATAGCCTATAGCTTGGATGATCTGTTGGCTATCTACCTAATACTTGAACGGCCACGTTCGAAAATAACTTCGCAAGAGCCGCCACCAGTTGTATAGCCCCCTGGGCTCGAAGACCAGGAACAGCACAATGACCAGACCAAAGGAAAGGGGCAACAAGGCCGAGGCCACATCCACGCCCGCCGGGGTGATGCTCTGAACGAAGGCATTGGACTTCATCCATTCCGAGAGCCGTTCCATGTAGAGCCGCAAAAACTCGATAAAGGCCGGGCCCAGCAGGCTCCCCACCACGGTGCCCAACCCGCCCACAATGGCCATAGCCAGGAGCGCCACCGAACGGCCCAGGGTAAACTCCTCCACCACCACGGCCCGCTGCATGTAGGCCAGCAGGCCACCGGCAATACCCCCATAAAAAGCACCCAGGGCGAAAGCAAATAGCTTGGTACGACCCGGATCCATGCCCATCGCATCAGCGGCGCGGTCGTTGTCACGGACGGCAATGAGGGCGCGGCCATATTTGCCCCGCAACAGGTTACGCCAGGCGATAACCATCAGCACCAGCACAAACAAAATGACGTAGTACCAGAAGTAGTTGTGGTTGCGGAAGCCGATTTCCAGGCCCAGAAAGTTGCGCATCTCCACCGGAATCGCAGCCCCCTGGGCCAGCGCCGGGCTGCGCCCCACCACCCACACGAAGATCTCCTGGAAGGCCAGCGTAGCCAGGGCCAGGTAGAGGTGCTTGACCCGGAGGCTGGGAATCCCCACGATAAACCCAAGGATGGCCGCCGTAAGGCCCCCCAGGGGAATGGTGAGCCAGAAGGGCAGGTTGGGCGCGCTCAGGGCCACGGTATAGGCCCCGACCCCCATGAACGCGGCCTGGCCCACGCTGATGAGCCCCGCATAGCCGGTGGTGATATTGAGCCCTAAAACCGCAATGGCGTAAATCAGGATGAAGTTAAGCACCAGCACCTGCGAGCGCTCTAAAAACATCGGCAGGATACACAGGGCCAAAAGCAGCAACACCACCGAGACAATCTCGCGGTAGTTGGCAAAAATGGTGGTGTCCTGCACGTAGGAGGTGCGGTAGTTGCCGGTCTGGGCCCAGGGATTACGCATACGCACCTCCAGCGGGCTGATAGCTGAAGGCCAAGGGCTGCAAACCAGAACCGACCTTTCCTTTAGCCTTCGGCTTTCGGCTTTCAGCTTTCAGCAATAGTCCAGTGTTCTGCGTCATACCCGCTCGATCTCCTCGGTGCCAAACAACCCATGCGGCTTGAACCACAGCATGACCAGGAGCACCACAAAAGGCATCACGTACTGTGAGCCGCCCCCCACCAGGCCAATCTGGCTGAACAGCCCATCCAGGTAAGCCGTGGAAAAAGATTGCAGGATGCCGATGATGATACCC
>CAZIXH010000379.1:0-4333 GCA_964543055.1 uncultured bacterium | reverse complement strand
GTGTGGGGGGTGGTGGCTACCAGGGGCATCTGGTGCTCTTCCAGCCAGTCCAGCACTGCCTGTTCTGGAGCCGCAAAGGTGGGCAACGAAAAAACCACACCGGTGGAGTTGCGAATCACCTGGGGGCTATACACATCCACCCCGCCCGCCACCAGCACCGCATCCGCCCCGGCAGCGTCCGCCGAGCGCAGCAAGGCCCCCAGGTTGCCGGGTTTTTCCAGCCCCACCGCCACCAGCAGCAGGGCGTTTCGGGGAGGCTTGAAGCCTGCCAGGGAAGGGCTGGGCATTCGGGCTACCGCCACCACACCTGCCGGGTTCTCCCGGGTGCTGAGCTTGTTGAGTACCGGCTCGGAGACTTCCACCACGTGCGCCGGTTCGACCCTTCCGGACTGAATCAGGCGCGCCTCGTCGGGGTCCAGGTGTTCAGCGCGGTAAAGCTCTACCAGTTCGATGCCTGCGGCCAGGGCCCGCTCGAGCTCCCTCGAGCCCTCTATCAAAAATAGCCCGGTCTTCTCGCGCTCTTTGCGCTCCTTGAGGCGTGCGGCAGCCTTGATGCGGGGGTTAGCGGGGGAGGTGATGCGCATGCGCCCATCTTAACGAACCAGCCTCCCATCGCCCCCCCTCCAGAGCAAAACCGTAACGTTAGATAATGATGTTATTTCTCGTTAATGTGCCCTACTGGGTTTATCTTGGAAAATGCCCATCCAAATTGTTGGGACATCCAAATCAGGAGGTTTTATGAAGCTACGCAGCAAGCCGGCCCTATTTGCCCTGTTGGCACTGGCCCTGGCAGCCTGTGGGAGTTCGGTACAGAACGCCGAAAGCGATGGGGTCTCGTCGCAAATTACCCACGGACAGCTCGATGGCAACCGCCACCCCTACGTGGGCCTGATGGTGGCCCAGGACGCTGCCGGAAACCCCCTGTGGCGCTGTAGCGGTACCCTTATGTCCCCCACCATTTTCCTGACCGCCGGCCACTGCACCGAAGCGCCCGCTGCAAAAGTGGAAATCTGGTTCGATGCCGACGTGGATGCCGGCAGACCCGGTAATGGGTTTCCCTTCACGGGCCAGACAGGCGGAACCCCCTACACCCACCCGCAGTACAACCCCAACGCCTTCTTCCTCTACGACCTGGGGGTAGTGGTGCTGGATCCAAGCCGCGCCATGCCCATGAGCCAGTATGGGGCGCTGCCCAAACAAGATGTGCTCGACGACCTGGCCCGTCGGCGCGGCCTGAAGAACACCACCTTTACCGCAGTCGGCTACGGGCTGCAACGGATTAACCCGGTCTTTGTGGAGGCAGCCAGGGTGCGTATGTTTGCAACCCCTCACCTGGTGCAGATTAACGTGCCTGGACAGACCGGCGACTTCTCCATCCTGCTGTCCAACAACGCCAGCACCGGAGGCACCTGCTTTGGCGATTCGGGTGGGCCCAACTTTATCGGCAATAGCAACGTGATTGGCGGGGTGACTTCGTTCGGCAAGAACGGCAACTGCGCCGGTACGGGCGGGGTCTACCGGGTAGACCGAAAAGACGACCTGGACTGGCTGGCCACCTTTGGCCTGTACCCCCAACCCTAGTTTTCTGCAAACCTCGAGCCGACCGACTCTTAATCGGTCGGTTCTCTATTGCACCGGCCTCGAGGCCTGCGGTCGTACCGAATCTACTTGAACCCCTCTCCTTTTCCCCTTGCGGGAGAAGGTGGCGACACCTCGGCAGCGATATGTAGGAATGACGTCAGGGACGCCAATGGCTGTGTCTGGGGTGTTGTCGGATTAGGGGGGTAGGGATACCTGATAACTGTCCAGGTAAATTTGGCATCAGTGCGGCAACAAAGGACGCAGGTAAGCCCGAACCTGCTGGTAGTCGAAGGTATAAACCGAGCCGTTGGGGGTGGTTATCTCGAGCACATCGCCCCCATCCTCCACCACCCGGCGCAGCAGCAAGAGGCCGGAGGGGTTGTAGAGCTCAATCTGGGCGGCACGGTAAGCGCCCTCGAGGCGGGGGCTGCGGCGGGCTACGCCATAGGGCGAGATGTGCACTTCTGGCACCTCAACGGCCTCATGCGACCAGGCCGACTCGTGGGGGTCGAGCAGGTCGTCTTCCTCCAGGTGCGCGAAACCTTCGGCCAGCTCGAGCGCCGAGAGCCAGAACACCTCCTCCCCCACCCCATCCGACAAAACCAGCTTGAGGTTGTCGTAGTTGTTATCGTCTTCCAGGTGGGCGAAAAAGCCCTCGGGAGGTTTCATAGTTTCAGTTTACGACGGCTTTTTATGTCAAACGTCCCTGCAAGGCCCAGCTTATTTTTACTTCGCACAGAGGGCCGCGCCGTAGGCGGTGGCCAGTCCGGGCAGGTGGGGAATGAGGGGCCT
The DNA here is from genome assembly GCA_964543055.1 of uncultured bacterium. Lineage (GTDB taxonomy): Bacteria > Deinococcota > Deinococci > Deinococcales > Thermaceae > Meiothermus. The sequence goes on along the minus strand of CAZIXH010000379.1, from coordinate 1,960 downwards.
GGGCTCAATCTGGTAAAAGTACCAGACCCGCTCAAACGCCTGGCGCATGGGCTTCAGATCCGGCAGATGCCCCACAATCACAATCTGCGGCAGGCGGGCGGCCTGCGCAGCATTGATGGCAATCATGGCGATCACCTGCCCCACCAGCGTCACCAGGCCCGCCGCCAGGTCCTCGCGGCTGGGGATTACCCCGTCTACCAGCCGACCAAGGTTCACGGCGGTGGCATCGGGGGGCAGGTGGCCGATACCCCCTCCAATCACGTCCACCAGCGTGGAGTCCACGCCGCTGGGGTTGCCCGCTTCAGCCAGACGGGCCACCTCGTGCGGATCCGAAGTGCCCAGGAGCAGCCGGGACAAGCCCAGCAGGGTGCCGCCCCCCACCGCCGAGCCGGTGAAGTGCTGGGCTTCGGTCCCTCGAGCAGCAATCATGGCCGTACCGGTACCTGCCGAGACTACCAGGGCTTCGGTCAGGCCGGACAGGGCCAGGGCCCCCCGCCCCACCGCCTGGGCCTCGCCAATTTTCTGGATGGCCAGCCCTTCAAAGGTATCCGGCAGGTGGCGCGACAAACCCCCGGCGCTGGCAATGGCCCCCAGTTCAGAGGGCCGCACGTCCAGATGATGGAGCACCCTAAAGAGCGCCTCCGGGCTGGCGGGGCCGGTTTTTAGGGTCTGGTGGGCCAGAATCTGGTCGTTTTCCACCAGCACCACATCGGTATTGGAGAGGCCAAAGTCTACGCCAAGTTTCCGCATGAACCACAGAATAACCTGAGAGAAAAGGTAGCCGATAGCGGATCGCCGATGGTCTACGGCTGCTGGCAAATTGGCCCCAGCCCCTGCAAGACCTCGCGCACCCCACGCAGGCGGGTCTGGAGCAAGGATCGGGCCAGGGAGCTATCCAGGGCGCAGTTGGCGGGGCGGGGCTCCGGAAAGTCGGCACGGCGCTGTGCGGGCAGTCGGGATGGGTCGCGCCCATGCAGGGGGGCGATCAGCTGACCAAACTCGAGCCGGCTCAGCACCTCGGCGCCCCCCAGGTGCAGCACCCCCTGAAAGTCGAGCGAAACCAGCTCCCATAGGGCCTGGGCCAGATCCTCTGCAAACACGAAGGAGCGGTACTCGTCCACAAAAAGCCCCCCGGCCCGCTTTCCATCGGCAATCTCCAGCACCATCTGGCTAGTCACGTCCACCGGGTTCAGGCCCCAGATGAGCGAGGTGCGGACCAGGGTTACTTCGGGCAGGATAGCCTGCACCCGCCGCTCGGCCTCGAGCTTGGCCCGGCCATACGGGGTGATGGGGTTCGGCAGCGCCGACTCGGCGTAGGGCGGGCACTCGCCGTCGAACACCTGGTCGGTGGAGAGGTGGATGAGCCGAGCGCCCAGCCGGGCGCAAGCCTGGGCCACGTGGGCGCTACCCTGCACCGTAATGGCCTCGAGCGCCTCCGGGCCGGCCTTGCTGTAGGCGGTGTGGACAACCACTGCCGGGCGAAACCCGGCCAGGGTGTCCTCCACGGCTTTGGCGTCCCGAATATCCAGCCGAACCCACTCCACCCCCGGCAGCGCAGGAGCGCCGCTAAAGTAGCTGGCCCCCAGCACCCAGGGCTGGCCGGGCCGCTGGTGCAAGAGCGCGGCGCCCAGGTATCCGGTTCCTCCTGTTACAAAAACACGCATCCCGACAGCATATCGAAATCCTGAGTTGTCACTACTTTACATTTTATAGCACTTTGGATATTATGAGGCCATGACACCCACCCCTACCCTGTCGCTGACCGGCCTGACCCTGCGGGTACAGAACCTCGAGCGCCAGCTGGCCTTCTACCAGGGCTTGCTGGGCCTCGAGGTTCTTCGCCAGCAGGGCCCCCAGACCGACCTGGCCCCCGCAGGCGGACAATTCACCCTTACCCTGCTGCACGAGCCCACGAGACCGTACTAGATCTCGTATGCCGTCTTCTGCTTGAAAAAAAAAA
>CAZIXH010000378.1:0-4155 GCA_964543055.1 uncultured bacterium | reverse complement strand
GGGACAGGGGCTGGGTGGGTGGGGGCTTGACTTCTATCAGCTCTTTAAGGTCTTGGCAAAGCCGATGCTCCCCCTGACCGGCCTGCTTGCGCCGTTCTGCTTTGGCCCAGTCCATCCGGGGCCGGTGCAGCCAGCGGTTGTCGTCTTGGTGGGCGGGCTCCCGACCGTAGTCGTAGTCGTTGAGCAGGCCCAGCTCGTCGCCCATGTAAATGAGCGGGATGCCCTCGCCGTAGCCGATAAAGACCGCATGGGCCAGCAGAAGGCGCTCGATGGCCAGGTTAATCAGGCGGGGGTGGCCGGACTCGAGCGCGGTCTCCAGCCCGGCCAGGCTGGCCGCACTGCCCGAGGTGCGCCGATCGCCGGTGGCGGGGTTCTCCTGAAAGTGCATTCCCCGCGCAAACGACCCCGGAAACTCGCCCCGGTAGAACTCGGACAGAAAGCGGCGGTGGGCGGCCCCCTCGAGGCCCACGGCGGCGGCGTCGGTATCGGAAATGGCCCAGCCGATGTCGTCGTGGCAGCGCAGATAGGTGGCCCAGGCGGTGGTGGGGGGCTTTTCCGGAAAGCGCTGTAAGGCCTGGGTAAAGAGGCGGGTATCGCGGCTGGCCAGGCTGCTCCAGATCTGCACCATCAGGGTGTTGTGGTAGGCCAGCTCGGAGACCCTGCCATAGTGCGTCCCGGTACCCAGGTAGGCAATCAGGTCTTCGGGGGCCACGATGGCCTCGGCCTTGAAGGCCACCGCCGGCGCGCCCATCCGCACCGCCGCCCGCAGGGCCTGGGTGAGGGCGTGTACCTCGGGCTGGTTCTGGCAGTTGGTGCCCAGGCGCTTCCAGGTGAAGGCGATGGCATCCAGCCGGAAGACCTCCACCCCGCGGTTGGCCAGCCACAAAATCAGGTCGAGGTACTCCAGAAACACCTCGGGGTTGCTCCAGTTCACGTCCCACTGCCAGCGGTTGAAGGTGGTCCAGACCCAGCCTTTTACCTCGTCGTCCCAGGTGAAGTTGCCGGGGGCGAAGTCGGGGAAGACCTCCGGCAGGGTACGCTCGAAAGCGTCGGGCAGGGTGCGGTCGGGGTAGATGTAAAAGTAGTCGCGGTACCGGGGGTTGCCCTGGCGGGCGGCCAGGGCCCAGGGGTGTTCGCGGGCCACGTGGTTCAAGACCAGGTCCAGGCAGAGGCTGATGCCCTCCTGGCGGAGCTGGGTGCAGAGCGCTTGCAGGTCGTCCATGCTGCCCAGGTCGGGGCGCACCCGGCGGTAGTCGGCTACCGCGTAGCCCCCGTCGTTTTCGCCCTCGCGGGGCAGCAGCAGGGGCATCAGGTGCAGGTAGCGGATGCCCAGCTCCTTCAGGTAAGGAATACGCTCGGCCACCCCTTTCAGGTTCTCGGCGAAGCGGTCGGCGTAAGCGATGTAGCCGTGCATGTGGGGTTTTTGAAACCAGTCCGGGGTGTGAATGCGCTCGAGGTCCAACGCCTGCAAATCCGGGGGGCGCTCGGCCAGGTTGCGCCCAACCACACGGGCAACACGTTCGACCACCTGGGGGGCCTCGGCATAGACCGCTTGCAGGCCCGCGAGCAGGTCGGGCAGGTAGCGGCGTACGCGGGCTCGCAGGTCGGCAGAGCGATACTTGTCTAGCGCTTCAAAGTGGCTGACGAGGCCCCGGAAGAAAAGATGGTCGTCCATGCGCTCACGTATTTTACGCAATCCTTAGGTGCGTTACGCCCACGGCAGCCATTGCAGCCAGGCCCACGCTTCGCTCTTAAGAAAGTAACGCCCCATAGGGGTGTTCGTGAGTTTGGTTAGGGGTTTCTGAGCCGATTCGGTTTCGTTTCTTAAGCTGTGGTTAATCCAGAAAAGTAACGGTCAAAAGTCCTTGTACTTTGGGGGCTAAGGGTTGTTTGCAACTCGAGCCAGCACACGGGAGGACAGGATGCAACGAATGAAGATGCTTTCGCTGCTAGGGGGCTTGGGGCTGTGGCTGGGCGCCTGTGGCAGTGGGGAGTACACCGATAACCCCACCCCCGATAGCTCCAGTGGCCCATTCCTGGCCGAGCCGCTCAGTCGGCACCCCACCGGCCAGCCCCTTACCCTGCTTTCGCGCTATGTGGTGGTGAGCGAGGAGAATGGCCGCTTGCGGGCCAGCTATGGCGGTTTGCGGTACTGGCCCCGCCAGGCCGACAAAAACCGCAACCCCAACAACCCCAACCAGGCTTCCGGGCCGCGCTTTACCGAGTATGCAGGCTGGGATCTTCTGGATGCCCCCGGCTCCAGCTCCACTCGCGCGGACTGGCTGCGCCTCTACCTGACCCGCGAGGCCACGGTGGTGGTGGCCTGGGAGAATTCCGCACTCTGGCTCTCGGGCTGGCGCCGGGGCGAGACCACCGCTGCCGACGGTAAGAAATTCAACACCTACACCCGTACCTTCCCGGCCGGTGAGGTAACCCTGGGTTCCCCCGAAGGCAAAGGGGAGTACTGGGTGCTGCTGGCCGAGGGCAACGGACAGCCTCAGGCAGAACCCGCCCTACCGAGCGGCATTACCGAACGGCCCGTGCCCAACACCACCTGCCCCTCCTGGCTGGATAACCTCTGGCTGGCCAAGGGGCCGGATGGCCGCAACTATCCAGGCTGGCACCCCCAGATCGACCCGGTGTACTGGTGCTACTACCGCCACGACCACAACTCCGACCCCGGCCTGATTGGTTACCAGGCCCCCTTCCTGTACACGGCCCAGTACACCAACAACCAGCCCGAGCGGGCCGAGGGGTTCAAGGGGTTTGCCATCCGCGATGGCGACATTGGCTGGTATATCAACATCCACTCCGAGACCAGCACCGATCAGCGGGTGTGCGCCCGCTTCCACACGGTGGTGGTGGTGGCGACCCGCTGGCGCACTGGCGAGAAGCTGGCCGAGCTCAACTACAAGGGCGACTTTGGCGCCTCGAGGCAGAACCAGGGCGACAACCCCTTTTTCGCCAACAACTGCACCGACCCCCGTACCGGGGCGCAGGTTAGCCAGGAGCAGATTGGCCAGCAGGTGCAGAGCACCCGGCCCTCCAAGCGCATCCGCATCGCGGCCAACAACTCGGGCTACGAGCAGTGGGACGGTGGCCTGGTCAAGGCCCTGGGCATGGAGTTTAGCGGCCCCGGGATGGGCATTGACATCCAGAACCCCGCCACCGCCTGTAACGCCCTGAACTGCACCGATCTGGTAACCAACAACTCCTCGAGCACCCGGCGCACCTTGCAAATCATGAACCTGCGCCTGCGCTACAAACCCGAACTCGACCCCGACGGCGACGGCTACTTCGAGACCAACCTCTATGGCGATGGCCCTTACATCGCGGGTGACCGCAGCTCGGGCACCGGCCCCCTGAAGCAGTACATCAAGCCCGGCACCGACCTGCGCTTAGACGGCTTTTTTACCACCGAGGATGCCTGGCGGGGGCTTTACGTGCGGAGTGGACACACCCAGGACGTGGAGCTCGAGGGGGCGCTGGGCACGATCAACTGAGCATCCAGCAAAACCCCTGGCGGGATGAGGGGTCTCGCCGGGGGTTTTGATCAGGGCATGTTCCACTGCACCGTAATGCTCCGCTGCGACTGGCCACTGCACCCGTTGCTGGTACATGCCACCCCGTAGATGTAAAAGAAAGGTTTTTTCTCCAGGGGGTCTACGTTGCGGTCGGTCACGCGGAAGGTGACGGTCTGGGTACTGGAGCTTCCCCGAGCGGCACTTTGCTCGATGGGTGTGACCTCGAGGCCCCCCGTGTTGCTCTGATATTTCAGGGAGACCCTTGTCACACTGCTGTTGTTGAAGGTGACCCTCACCGTAAGGTCGGCGCTAACACCCCTGGGGAGGCTGAAGGCGTCGGCGGCCATGCTAAAGCTTTCGCCGGGTGCAGGGGGAGGTGGCGGCGAACCCGGGTTGCCCGGGGGTCTGAAAACGCTCTGGCCGCCACAGGCTGCCAGCAGCGGCGTCAGGAACAACAAAGCCATCTTGGCGGGGCGCATAGTTGGCAGTGTAGGGAAAAAGGCTTTTGGAAAGTCTTAAGGCTACCTAATGAAATCTTTATGTAACCCAACGGACGCCCAACCTCGCGGAGAAGTCCCCATAAAATGAAACCTATGGTCAAACGTTGGGTGGTGCTGCTACTGCTGTGTGG